>CAMCII010000313.1 GCA_945874505.1 Bordetella parapertussis
GGCATCGTCACAGTGAACCAGTCGTTACATAAAAATATTAAATACGATCCACTTAAAGATCTGGTCGGCATTGCAAACTTCGCAGAAGTGCCAAATCTACTGATTGTTCACCCCTCTTTTAAGGTTGAGTCAGTTAAAGATTTAATCGCTCAGGCCAAGGCCAAGCCTGATGGGGTCACGTATGCCTCGTCGGGCAACGGTGTGTCGAATCATTTGGCAATGGAGTTGTTCAAACAAATGGCTGGCGTCTCAATTGTGCATGTTCCTTACAAGGGTGGCTCTCAGGCGATGGTGGGTCTGATGGGTGGTCAGGTGCAACTGATGTTTAACAACACGCCCGAGGTATTACCGCAGATGAACTCGGGTCGACTGAAGGTGTTGGCAATTGCCTTACCCAAGCGTTCGCCACTCATGCCAGATATTCCAACCGTTGCTGAGGCCGGCCTGCCAGATTTCAATATTTCGCTTTGGTACGGTCTGATTGGAGTCAAAGGCATCCCGCAGCCGATCGTTGAGAAACTGAACCTAGCCGTACGCAATTCGTTGGCAGATCCAGAAGTCATTGCAAAGTTGGCTAAGCTTGGTTCACAACCACTTATACAAACAACCCAACAATTTGCCGAAGTGATTAAAAGCGATTCAGCAAAATGGGCAGAGGTGATTAAAGCTGGCAACATCAAGCCAGACTAGTTGACCGAGCAAGCTAGACCGGTTCATTCGTCAAACCAGACGAATGGACTGATCAAGCAAGCCCCGCCCATCAATCAAGCTAGACCAGTCCATCCAGTCAGCTAGACCACTCCATCAAGTCAGCCAGACTAGTTCATCAAAGAGAGCAACATGCAAAGCAAATTATTTTCACCGCTTCAAATTCGAGACGTGGTCATTCGCAATCGGATTGCCTTGTCACCGATGCTGACCTACTCTGCGGTCAATGGTCATGCCAGTGATTGGCACTTTGCGCATTACGCTAAGTACGCCGTAGGCGGCGTGGGTCTGGTGATGGTTGAGTCAACCAAGGTTGACCCCCGCGGCTGTACAACGCCTGCAGACTTGGGCCTTTGGAAAGATGAGTTCATTCCACAGCTGCAGCGCATTACCTCGTTTGTAAAATCGTATGGCGCAACGGTGGGTATCCAATTAGGTCACTCCGGAATCAAGGCGCGTAATTCAGTGCCCTGGAAAGGCCGTGCACCGTTAGATGCAAGCCAGAAAGGTGTGGATCACGGCGAAGACTGGGAACTGATTGGACCAAGCGCTTTCAGCCTACATCCCAAAGCAGCACTGCCAAGAGCGATGACGATCAAAGATATTCAAGAGCAAATTGAGCGCTGGGGCAAAGCGGCAGAGCGGGCTGATCGAGCTGGCTTTGACATCTTAGAGTTGCATGGCGCACATGGTTATCTGACTCATCAATTTTTATCGGCTACTACCAATCTGCGTACGGATGAATACGGCGGTACGCCTGAAAAGCGGATGCGTTTCGCGATCGAGGTGGTAGAGCGTGTTCGTCAATCGTGGCCACACCACAAGCCCTTGTTCTATCGAACCTCTGCCGTCGACGAGGTGGGCTGGACAATCGAGGACAGTATTAATCTTGCCAAAGTCTTGAAGGCCAAAGGCGTAGACGTATTCGATTGCAGCAGTGGTGGCATGTCAGAAAAATCAGCTGTGCTTGCACCAGTCAAGCCAACGTATGGCTATCAAGTGCCTTACTCAGAAAAAATCCGTCATGGTGCTGGCATGATGACGATGGCTGTAGGTTTAATTATTCATGCCGACCAAGCAGAGAGTATTTTGCAAAAAGGTCAGGCCGATATCGTTGCGATTGGGCGCGAGATGTTGCATAACCCAAATTGGGCGTTAGATGCCGCCAGTAAACTCGGCCAAGATAACCCGTTTGCAACCGTACCTGATAGCTATGCCTATTGGCTTGAGAAGCGAGCCGATGTTGGTTTCGGTGAGCGCAGTTCGACTTGGCTAAAAGGGATTGATGCGCCCCACGTTTGAGCCCTTGCACGTGAGTATGGCCGCGTCTGTGCTTAGTGCCATTTCGGATGCTGATTGCAAGGCGGCCTGCAACAAGAGTTGACCACTCATCTCTAGCACACTAGCTTGAGATAAGTCGGTCAGTATTGACCACTGAAAGAGATGTTCATGACAGCACCACTAGCCGGCATTAAAGTTGTTGAAATCAGCGTTGCAATGGCTGGCCCATTTTGCGGAATGTTGTTAGGTGATTACGGCGCAGATGTTGTCAAGATTGAACGTACTGTCACGGGCGACGATAGCCGTGTATGGGCACCGTACTTTCATGATTCGATGAGCTACTACTACGCCGCTGCAAACCGTAATAAGCGCGGCATGGCGATTGATCTGAAAACACCCGAAGGCGCAGCGATCGCACGTAAGCTAATCGAAGAGGCCGATGTCTTTGTGCATAATTACCGCATGGGTGCGCTTGATCGCTTAGGGTTAGATTACGAAAGCTTGTCGAAGGTGAACCCGCGTCTCGTTTACTGTGCCATCAGTGGCTTTGGTGCCACTGGGCCCTTAAGTCGAGAGCCAGCGAACGATCTGTTCATGCAGGCGTATGCAGGTTCAATGAGTATTACGGGCGACCCAGAGGGTAGCCCCGCCAAGATGGGTATGTCAGTGGCTGATGTTGGGGCAGGGATGTTTGGCACGATTGGCATCATGATGGCGCTTGAAACTCGCCACCGCACCGGCCGCGGTCAGCGCGTTGACACCTCTTTGCTTGAAGGTCATATGTCGATGCTGGCACAGTTCTTCACACGCTATTTTTCAAGTGGTGAAGTGCCAGGCCCCAGTGGTAGTGGGTCGCTCGGCAGTCCAACATACCGTGCGTATCAAGCAAGCGATCAGTGGCTGGTCATTTCGTCTTTTAATCAACGGATGTGGAAAGGCTTGTGCATCGTACTTGAGAGACCTGAGTGGGTCGATGATCCAAGATTTGTGAATCCTGAGATGCGGTCGTTGAATCGGCCGCCTTTAATTCAAATGATTGGCGACATCATCATTACCCAACCCCTTGCGCATTGGCAAGCACGCTTGATTGAACAAGATGTGCCCTGTTCGCCAGTGAATACGATCGATAAGGTTGTTGTGCAGCCGCAAGTGCTTGCGCGCGACATGGTGCACGAGATGGATCTTGACGGTTTGGGCAAAATCGCAATGGCGGGCTTGCCCATCAAATTCAGTGACTCGCCGGGTGAAATTCGCTTGCCGCCGCCACGCTTAGGTCAGCACACAGCTGAAGTGATGGCGGCTGCCGGCTTTACTGACGAACAGATCCAGGCATTAGCAGCGCAAGGTACGATCGGGTTAGACCCAGGTTGGGTCAAGGTGCCCAAAGTGGGCCAGTCGTCTTGACATTTTCCCCGCCCTAAAGGGCGGGGATTCCTACGGAGCTACGCGGTGATTTGCGAGTCGCTCGAACGTTCTGTCACAGGCGCGCTGCCCAGGGTGCGGCGTCACTCAGCGCATGTGACACATCAATCAGCAAAAAACCCCGGCCGCACCCGCAACCGATTGATAAACACAGGCTGCAAACCCACGCTTAGCAAATGCTCTGGTGTCGTGGGTAAGCGCTTTGGTTGCCAGGCCGGGTCGGCGATATCTTTTGGCCAATTGGGATTCAAAATTGCAGAGCGGCCTAGGGCAATCACATCGGCGCCAAGATCCAATACTTTTTGAGCATCGTTGCGATCCCAGATGTGTCCTGCGGCAAATATTGGCAGATCAGCAGGTATCACGCACTTAAAAATATCGAGTGGATGCTCAGCAGGTCGTTTGATCGACGGTTTAAAGGCGTCCCACAAAGACATATGTAAAAAATCAATACCATCATCGGCGAGCCATTTCGCGAGTTGTAGGCTTTCGTCCAAATCAATGCCGCGCGCGTTGCCGCCGTCTTCAGGTGAAATCCTAACGCCTACAACAAACTCTTTTGGTACACGAGCGCGCACTGCTTGCATTGTTCTTCGTAAGAGCCGTGCACGATTTTCGTACGAGCCACCCCATTGATCGGTACGGCTATTTTCGGTAGAACTTAAAAACTGCGTAAACAGATAGCCATGCGCTCCATGAATTTCAATGCCGTCCATCTTGGCTGCATGCGCACGTACAGCCGCTTGCGCAAAATCTTCGATGACCTGCTCAAGGTCTTGCTCGGTTGCGGCACGTGCACCGGTCGGGCCGCCATCACTTGCACTAATCGGTCGCCCTCCACAGACCGTTTGATCTGCGCGCAAGCCACCGTGAAAAATTTGCATCAAGGCCAGGCTCTTGCGTTGATGCATTGCGGCCGCAAGCCGAGTTAAGCCCGGTAGCTGCGTGTCATCAGACACTCCAAGCGCACCAGGCCAGCCTTGACCTAGCTTTGAAACGTGTGCCGCGCATGACGTGATGATTCCAAAGCCACCTTCCGCTCTAAGGTTTAACCAATGTAACTCGTCATCGCTAAGGGTGCCGTCAGCATGACTTTGCGAGTTGGTCAACGCAGCAAGCGCCAAGCGGTTTGGAGCCCAAACGCCATTACGAAAACGAACAGGTTCGAGGATATCTTTCATTCAGAGCTCTCTGGAATAATTTTTTTGACTTTAATGCCTAGCATTCGAGCTGCAAGTTCACGTAGCGGCTCAAGTAACAGGACGATGATGACTAAGACCCAAATGGCAATCGCGATTGGGCTGGTATAGAAGACTGAGATTTCGCCTAAGCTCATAAAAAGCCCCTCGCGCATAT
>CAMCII010000314.1 GCA_945874505.1 Bordetella parapertussis
TGGGATAACGCCAAGAAGTACATCGAAGAAGGTCACTATGGCGGTAAAGGTTCAGAGGCTCATAAAGCCGCTGTGACGGGCGATACTGTTGGCGATCCGTACAAAGATACGGCGGGCCCAGCAGTGAACCCACTGATCAAGATCATCAACATTGTGGCGTTGCTGATTGTGCCGTTGATGGTTAGCATGGCCTGATCTGTTGTTGCCAAGCCTCTGCATGCTTGCGCGCAGAGAGTTCGAAAAACCGCTCGCGCCTTGTGCTAGAGCGGTTTTTATCTTGTGGTGATTCGTATTAAGGATGCAGCACTTGGGATGAGTCGTCTTCACTAGTGCGTCTTTAAACTGAAGGGCATCTCGCAACACTTTAACGGACGAGGTAATTGTTTTAGCGACGCCCTCAAAGCAAAAGCCCAAAAATCCGTTTACGATCGAAGCAAAGCATGGGTCAACCCAAAAAATCCGTTTACGATCGAACTAAAACCTCAGTCAACAAAATCTTTAGGGTGTGCGCTTGAAAATCTACGTTGCAGGCTACCAGCACGAAACCAACACTTTCGCTCCGACCAAGGCCGATTGGGCTGCGTTTAATCGAGGCGAATCATTCCCCGCCTTCATTGAAGGCCAACCGATGCTCGACAGCTTGCGTGGGGTGAATATCCCCATCGGTGGGTTTATCGAAGCGGCTCGACTAGAAGGCTGGCAATTGGTGCCTGGGTCTTGGTGTGGCGCGATACCGTCGGCCCACGTCACGCGTGATGCCTTTGAGCGGATCAGTGATTCGATCCTAACGGGCCTTCGGAAAGGTGGCTTTGATGCCGTCTATCTTGACTTGCATGGCGCGGCCGTTGCCGAGCATGTCGATGATACCGAGGGTGAATTGATCGCGCGCATACGGGCGCTTGTTGGGCCAAACTTACCGATCGTGGCCAGCTTAGACCTGCACGCCAACGTGACACACCGTATGCTCGCTGAGGCGGATGCCTTAGCCGCGTACCGCACCTATCCCCATGTGGATATGGCCACGACAGGGCAGCTCGCAGCAACGCTGTTGAAACGACGCATCAAGCGTGGCAGCAAAGAACCCTTGGCCTACCGTCGACTACCCTACCTGATCCCACTGAATGCACAAAGTACATGGCTCGAGCCAGCAAAGTCGCGCTACGAAGAGATCTTTGACCTTGATCGTGAGTTTGATACCTGCCTGAGTTTTTGTATGGCGTTTCCGGCCTCAGACATCGCAGAGTGTGCCCCGATGGTTTGGGGCTATGGGGATCGCGCCGACGCTGCGGTTCAACGCTTGTACAAACAGGTGAGTGAACCCTCACAGTGGAAACTTGAAATGTTCTCGGCGCGCGATGCGGTCGAGCGGGCTTGCTTGCTGGGTGAGACGAATGAAAAACCAGTCATCATTGCGGATACGCAAGATAACCCGGGAGCTGGGGGCGATAGCAACACTACAGGCTTGCTGCGGGCGTTACTAGAAAAGGGAGCAGGCAAGCGCTTGCCAGGCAAAGTGGCGCTCGGCTTGCTGTTTGATAGTGCCACGGCAACCATGGCCCATGAGGCAGGCTTAGGAGCGGCGATCACCACGGCGATCGGGACCGCAGTACCGACCTTCACCGGGCAGCTCAGTGATGCTCCGGTACAAGGCACTTTTAAAGTGAAAGCACTGTCTGATGGCAAGGTAACGCTTAAAGGGCCAATGATGACAGGCTCGCGCATCACACTGGGTGCCTGCGCCTTGCTAGAAATCGAGGGCGTGTTGGTGGCGGTTGTCAGCGGTAAAAAACAGTTACTGGATCGCGAGTTATTTCGGATGCTAGGCGTGCACCCCGAAACGATGAAAGTCTTGGTCGTCAAAAGCTCAAATCATTTTCGGGCTGATTTCACACCAATTGCGTCGCACATCTTGGTGGCGAAAGCGGCCGGGCCGATGGCCGCTGACCCAGCCGATTTGCCTTGGACGAAGCTCGCGAAAACGACTCGCACGACGCCTTAATTGGCCGCGCAGTTGTTAGTATGAATAACAGGGTTGCCGAGTTGATCAGTTGCGCTTGTATCGAGACTCGCAAAAAAAGGCCTCAGAGCATTTACGCTTAGAGGCCTTTGCTGTAACTGGTGCCGGAGAAAGGAATCGAACCCTCGACCTTCTCATTACAAGTGATACAATTAACTATCTAAACTACTGATTAATAACAACTAATTACATATGTAGTATAGTTTGTAGTATACACACGACAGACTATAAATTAAAGAAGTGTGGTGCTTGCATTCCAGTCCACTCCTGATACCTTCCACCTTACCGAACCAAGTTTCTGAAGGTGGCAAAAATGAAGAAAATCGCAATCTATGCTCGTGTCTCTACTGACAAACAGTCGTGCGAGAACCAACTCATTGAACTTCGTGCAGTCGCAGAACGCATGGGTTACGAAATCGTCTCTGAGTATCTTGACGAAGGCATCTCGGGGGCGAAATCTCGTCAGGATCGTCCCGCACTTAACGCAATGATGAAGGCAGCAACACAACGCAAATTTGACTTGGTCATGTGTTGGTCAATCGACAGACTCGGTCGTTCTCTGCAAAATCTCGTTGAAATACTGAACGAACTGCAATCACTCAAAGTTGATTTGATGTTTCTTCAACAAGGTCTGGATACCTCATCAGCATCGGGACGAATGATGTTCTCTGTTTTCGGTGCGTTAGCAGAGTTTGAACGCAATCTGATTCGTGAACGTGTGATGGCAGGTCAACAACGTGCAAAAGCAGCAGGTGTGAAACTCGGTCGTCCGTCAAAGATGAACGACGGTATGCGTAACGCAATCAAGATTCTTCGTGAGAAGGGCATGGGCATCAAACAGATTGCGAAACAACTGGGTGTCGGTATCGGGACTGTGTACTCAGTTATTTAATTACAGTGGTGAGCATTTTCCGATTGTCATGTTGGGAGTGTCATCACCTTCAACTCCAGCGATTCCCACGTTCACATATCCAATAGGGTATGTAAGTAAAAAACGCAAGGTTTTATTGTTGAAAGTTAAATCATGGTTAGCGACAATTAGGATGACCGCCTGACGACAACTATCTTGGCCGGTTGGATCATCCGCCGGGAGGGTCCGTAAACGAGGGATACAGTGGTTTTTTGACGTCATGTTGGAAGACCCAAATGCCCGGCAAGAAGATAACGGACCAACAAGTGAAGATCTACAAACAGATGAAGGGACAAGTCACGCAGCACGTTGCGGCGGCACGAGCGGGCATTAGCATCCGATCAGCTAGGCGAATCGATAAATCGCAAACGCTGCCGTCGCAGAAGAAAGAGCGACAATGGCGCACGCGCAAAGATCCGCTGTCGGCGGTGTGGAAACAAGAACTTGAGCCTTTGTTAGCGACGGAGCCAGGGTTGCAGGCCAAGACTCTGCTCGAAGAACTACAGCGGCGTCACGGCCAAGAGTCCTACGGCGATGAGGTTCTGCGAACGTTGCAACGGCGCGTCAGGGCATGGCGGGCTTTGAACGGTGATGAGTTAGAAACTTTCTTTGCTCAGAACAATCCTCCAGGGCGACTCGGATTATCTGACTTCACCGTGGCCAACAAATTAAACGTAACCCTGGCGGGCGAAACATTCGATCATCGTCTGTACCAATTCGTGCTGGCATTCTCGGGCTGGCGTCATGCGGAGCCCATCGCGGGCGGCGAGAGCTTTGATTCCCTCTCGCAAGGCCTGCAGAACGCCCTCTGGGCGTTAGGCGGCGTGCCCCAAAGTAGCCGCACGGATAGCCTGTCGGCTGCGTTCAACAATCTTGCCGGGCGTGAGGAGTTAACTAAGCGCTACAAGCAACTGTGCGAGTACTACGGTATGGAATCAAGCCGCAACAATCTCGGCCAGTCTCATGAGAACGGTTCCGTTGAGTCGCGACAAGGCACTTTAAAAAATGCACTTGAGCAGGCCCTGCTACTGCGAGGTCATCGGGACTTTGCTGACCTTGAGAATTACCGCCGATTTGTTGGCGAAGTCGTGGCACGAATGAATCGACGCATCCATCAGAAGCTTGTGCAAGAGCAACAAGCCCTGAAACCGCTGCCCCCTAGGCGCACTAGCGAGTATGAAGAGATTGAGGCGAGGGTGACCAAGTTTGGCACCGCGTCGGTTAAGCGCATTCTCTACAGCGTGCCGTCCAGGCTCATTGGAAGAGCCTTAAAATTCCGCATATATGCCGATCGAATCGAGGGCTGGGACAGCGGTGTTCGTGTGTTTGAGGGACCCCGCGGGACCTTCGATCCCGATTCTCGGCGTGGAAAGATGATTGACTATCGCCATCTGATCGGCACGCTACACAAGAAACCAGGCGCCTTCGCCAACTGGTCGCTACGAGACCATATCTTTCCTCGCACCGAATACCGTCAGATGTGGGATTACCTTTGTGCGCACTTGTCGCCCAAAGACGCCAGCAAACGCATGGTGGGGCTACTCTACCTAGCGGCAAAGGGCGCATGCGAGGCACAGCTGGCAGGGGTACTGGTCGAACTGATGGCTTGTAAACAGCTGCCCGAGCTCGAGGTGCTTGAAGAGCAGTTCGCCCCGCGGAAGAGTGAAATGCCCTCGGTTAACCCCGTTGGCCACTTCAAACTCCCCCACCTTTGGCCGGTCAAACTCCCCCAGGCAGGATGGGTTAATTATCAATCAACAGTGCCATCGCGCGCAAGGCGCGCGGTGGCTTCTTTAAGTCGGTAGCTTTTGCCTTCAAACTCCAAGAG
>CAMCII010000315.1 GCA_945874505.1 Bordetella parapertussis
CGTAAAAGCGTTGCTCGTTTACCGGCTCTTTTCATATTTTGACTCTTGTTATTCATATCATCCTCTTTTATATTTAACGCACTCGCAGCGATTTTTCTTACTCGAGAACCAAAGCTTTCTCGCACCGGGCTTAACTCATTTTTTCGCTAACGAGGGGCGCGGGCGTCTCAATCAAAGCCCGCACCCTCCTTGTCAGAAAGCCATTCTAGCCCCTGATCTCAGCGGGCTCAGAGTATCACTCGCCCTTCGCAGCGACTGGTTGATACCAGGGTAACTCTGGGCGCTGACCATAACGGCGCACGCGTAAGTTAGCTTGTTCACCGTGACCTGCGAAGTTCTCCATGTGGCACAGGCGTGAACAGTACTCGCCCACCAAGGCCGAAGCGGCATCAGTCGTGACGCGTTGATAGGTACAAGTTTTTAAGAACTTACCCACCCATAAGCCGCCGGTAAAGCGCGCGCTACGTTTGGTTGGCAAGGTATGATTGGTGCCAATGACTTTATCGCCGAAGCTGACATTGGTGCGTGGCCCTAAAAATAAGGCGCCATAGTTGGTCATGCGCTTTAAGAAAATATCCGGGTCGCGCGTCAACACCTGCACGTGTTCAAAGGCCAGCTGATCGGCGGTTTCAATCAGTTCATCGAGGGTATCCACCACAATGACCTCGCCATACTCGGCCCAAGACACGCGCGCAATCTCTGCTGTCGGCAAAATCAATAATTGACGCTCGACTTCGGCCATCGTGGCGCGCGCCAAGGCCTCGCTCGTTGTCAATAAAATCGCGGGCGAAGTCGGGCCATGCTCGGCCTGCCCTAACAAATCAACCGCGCACATTTCGGCATCGGCCGAATCGTCGGCAATGATCAAAGTCTCGGTCGGACCCGCAAACAGATCAATGCCCACGCGTCCATACAGTTGACGTTTAGCCTCGGCCACAAACATGTTTCCAGGGCCCACCAACATATCTACCGGCACGATCGACTGCGTACCCAAAGCCATCGCGCCAACCGCCTGGATACCACCTAAGACCAAAATTTCATCAGCACCAGCAAAGTGCATCGCCGTCACAATCGCTGGGTGCGGTGCACCCTGATAAGGAGGCGCGGTCGCAACAATACGCTTGACACCCGCCACCTTGGCCGTCAGTACGCTCATGTGAGCCGAAGCGATCAGTGGATATTTACCGCCGGGCACATAACAGCCCACGGCATTCATGGGGATATGGGTATGACCAAGCACAACGCCCGGCATGGTTTCAACTTCAACGTCTTGCATCGAGGCGCGCTGAATTTCAGCGAAACGGCGAATCTGGGTTTGGGCAAAGCGAATATCTTCGATCTCGCGTGGTGACAGTTGTTTGACTGCCTTTTCAATTGCGGCCTGGCTTAAGCGAAACTCGCTGGGCTCCCATTGATCGAATTTGGCCGAAAGCTCTTTCACTGCGCTGTCGCCGCGTTTTTCGATATCTAACAAAATGCCTTCGACGGTGGCACGAACTTTGGCATCTGCTTCTGCCACTTCGGCTGCGTTGCGACCACGTTTTAAATAACGCACTGACATGGGTTTAACTCCTGACGATTTAGATCAATTCGCTAGGATACGATATTGTGGGCGCAAAAAGCTGCGCAAGCTGGCCAACCCTAATAAAATCGCGACACTTTGGCGATTGGCATGACTGCCGGCAAGCCCGAATTAGCGCGCCTTTACTGGCTAAACTATTCTTTGCTACTGTGCGCGCAGTGAGTATATCTTGCGCGAGCTTGATTCGAGCCTGACCAGAGCAGATTGTGGGGTAAGCTTGTGCGCCCTCTGTTTTCTTTATGCGTAGGCCACCACCGAACATGACAATCCCAGAAATTCGGCCTGAGCAGTCAATCGAGCTTTTGAAAGCGCTTCACATCTTGACACGCGACGGCAAACTGAATCAGGACAGCCGACGCAAGCTCAAACAGGTGTATCACCTGTTTCAATTCATTGAGCCTCTGCTTGCCCAGCTGAATAAAAAAAATCCAAATTTTTGTGTGGTAGATCACGGCGCCGGAAAATCATACCTAGGTTTTATTTTGGTTGATTTGTATCTGCGTCACCATGCCAAAGCCGCACGCATGGTGGGCATTGAAACTCGTGCAGAGCTCGTCACCCAAACCACGGCACTCGCGCATGACTTAGGGTTTTCGCAGATGCAATTTTTAAATGAGTCAGTCGCCGACTCCATCCACTCAAGCGCGCTGCCCGAGCGGGTAGACATGGTGACTGCCTTGCATGCATGTAACACTGCCACCGACGATGCGATTCGGTTTGGCTTGGCTAAGCAGGCGCGTTTTATGGTGTTGGTGCCCTGCTGTCAGGCCGAGGTGGCGGGCATCTTACGCAAACATAAAGCGCAGCAACTCAAAGACCCGTTAGCAGAGATTTGGCGACACCCCTTGCATACGCGTGAATTTGGCAGCCAAGTCACAAATACTCTGCGCTGCCTGCAGCTCGAAGCTCATGGTTATCAAGTGACCGTGACCGAACTGGTCGGCTGGGAGCATTCGTTAAAAAACGAGCTGATCATTGCTGAGCACAAAGGCCCGCCCAAGCCGCACACCATTGCCCGCTTGCAAGCCTTATTAGAGCGGCTTGGCTTACAAGAACTCAATGACCGGTTTTTTGTGCCAGACTTTACGCCCTCGGGGTCTTAACCACTGCAGACCTGTGCCAGTCACCGCTGCGGTAAAAGACCAAGTCAACCTCTCAATTGTTACGTAAAAAAATAACGATGAATGCAACCTTAAAATCCACCCCGCCTGTCGCGTCAAGTCACAAGCGCGTATTGATCGCTGGGTGCGGCGATTTGGGTTTGCGGGTGGCCAGGCTATTAGCAATCGAAAACACAAGCAATCACAGTTGGGGTCTCAGACGCCAGCCCAGTATTGAGCCGATTCACGACTTACCAGGCTTTTCTTGGATTGCAGCCGACTTAACTCAGCCAGAATCCTTGCGTGACCTACCCAAGGGCATCACGCATGTACTTTACACGGCGGCCCCAAACACGCGAACTGAAGACGATTATCGTGCGGTATATCGTGAGGGTTTAGAACGTTTGCTGCAGGCGGTTGCCTCACCCACGTTGCAACGGGTGTTGTTCGTATCATCGACTGCGGTATACGGTGATCATGGTGCGCAATGGATTGATGAAGACACGCCCACTGCGCCTAAAAGTTTTAACGGACGGGTGCTGCTTGAAACAGAGCAGTGGTTGCAAAGTCAAAGCACTCAGTTTGAAACTTTAATCTTGCGACTCTCTGGTATCTATGGCCCAGGTCGCAGCTATTTGCTTGAGCGCCTACGCACAGGTCAAGCCACTGCACCGGTTGCTGAATCTCACTGGGTCAATCGGATTCATATAGAAGATGCTGCGGCTGCTGTATTGCACCTGCTCAATCTGCCCAACCCGCGATCGATTTATTTAGTGACTGATAGCACGCCTTTGCCGATGCGAGTGTTATACAACGCATTGGCAAAACTCGTGGGGGGGCCAACACCACCCGAAGGGCCGGCGCCGGCCTCGATCGGCAGCAAGCGCTTAAATAACGCGCGACTGCGCGACAGTGGTTTTACGTTTAGATGGCCCGATAGTCGCGAAGGGCACGCTGCGTTGATCAACGAGTGAGCAATAAAAACTTCGCTGATTCGGGTCGTCGAGCCATTTTCACCCGGGGCAAGTATCGAGATCATTACAAGAGCAATCGCATACCAAAATGAGGTGATGGCGAAAGTGCGAGCCAGCTGCGCGAGTTAAAGGAAAATAGCCGTAGACAAAAACATAGTGTGGGAATAAATTAAATCAAATCTAAAAAGGAAAAAAATGAACCAAGTTCTTGAGACAAGCCAGACCATTGCGGATAATGTCAAATTCAGTCTGCGTAACTTGCCTTTATTAGAGAGCGGCGCAACCATGGCCAGTCTTGGCAGTGCGCCCGCGTTGTGGGCGCACTCGAAGGTGTATTCGACAGGGGGCGAAAACGCCTTGCATAGCCATGATATTGAGGACCACTGCTTCTTGATCTTGCAGGGTGAAGCAACATTCAACTTTGGTGATGGCAGTTCAATCGTTGCACGCCAATTCGAAGGGGTACTCTTGCCCAGAGGCACGCAGTATCGGTTTTCGGCAAACCCAGTGGGCAACTTAGTGATGTTTAGAGTGGGTGGCGCGAGCGTTACCAACCACAAGGATATTGACTCGTATGCTCTGCCCAAAGAGGCTGCCAAGAGCAGAAAGTTTTCAGATGGTACGCAAGGAGACTCATCTAAAGGCGGTGCGCATGCGAATCCTACTGTCTTTAAGCTGGGGGCATTTTTTGCGGCCGACTAAGAGTTAGGAATCTTTAGCACTAGGTTGCGGATCAGCTCCTATTCCATTTTGCCAAGTGGATGGCCCGCAGCAAGAACCTCTTGCCCTTTTTTCTTGACAACCGACCACTAATCGATAATAAGACCGGTGTCCGTGCCCAGTCGCTGCCATTTGTCTATCTCGGTCTTGATCAACTGGTCGAACTGCTCTGGGCCGTACGCTGCTTGCTCGATGCCATATGTTTCGTACTGACGTTTCATACCCGGGTCGTTGACGATCGCAACAAATTCTTTTGCCAGGATTTGTACGATGGGCGCTGGGGTTGCTGCTGACACCAACATGCCATACCAACCTG
>CAMCII010000316.1 GCA_945874505.1 Bordetella parapertussis
CGCATTGAGTTTTTTACCCTGAAACGAATCTAGCAGTACCATGATGCTGCCATCGTATTCGGTGCGGGTGACGCGACGCCCGTGTTCGCAACTGACCAAGCGGCCTTGGCGGTCGCGGGTATGGCCATTGGCCCAGTTTGAGGGCTTGCGAAACACGCTGACTGCGCCTGTTTCTTCTTCCCACTTCATGATCCGGTTGTTGGGGATGTCGCTCCAGAGCAGGTAGCGACCGTCACCGAACCAGACCGGGCCTTCTGCCCAGCGAAAGCCGGTCGCGAGCCGTTCGACCGAGGCGAGTGCCAATCGATAGGCATCAAATGAGGGGTCTAACGAGATGACGCGAGGATCGGGGTAGCGTTCGCTTTCTTCCCACATGGCTGGCTCCTGATTGTTGTTTGTTGTGGTGTCAATATACCTGTTTGCAGCTTGCGAGTGCGGCAAATTAAGTCTGCCCTTATGATGTCTTTTTTAGACTTGTTTCTTAGGTGCTGTCCTGATGTCATCCAAATCGCTTGTGTCGTCGGCTGTGACAAGTCTGACGATTACAAAAACTACCGCACTTGGTTCGTATCGTGGAATCCCCTTTTTGCGTTTAGATGGGATCGCACAGGGTGAATTAGACCCCACAGAACAGATCCCCGATTTAGACAAAGCCCCACGTAACGCGCGCGGCAATGTTGAATATCAAACACGCGTTGTTCTGATTGCACCCGCAGATCCCAAGCAAAGTCAGGGGCGTTTGTTAGTCGATGTGCCAAACCGCGGCTTGCCGGTGAGCCATGCTTTTTATAACAGTCCACGCCAGCGGCCTCTGCCGATTGGTTCGCTTGATGCTGGCTTAGGTTTTTTGCAAGAGCAGGGCTTCATGCTGGTGTCGACGCAATGGGAGCTCGGGCACGGGTTCGAACCGCCTCAGTTTGTCGATACAAACGGCGAGACCCGCTACCTTGAGGCAGCAGGGTTTGCAGCAGTGCGCGATGTTGCACGTTTTTTACGCGATAGCACTCAGGCAGATAATCCGCTTGCGGGTACGGTCAACCGTCTTTACGCGGCCGGTTATTCGCAAACCTCACGGTTTTTGAAAAGTTTTTTGCTCAATGGTTTTAATGTCGCAGACGGCAGGCAAGTGATTGAAGGCTTTCATCTGGTGGGTGGTGCGGCTGGGCAACTCCCTTTGATGGCTTCGGGCACAGGCCCGGGTACAGTGGCTGGCAGTACGCCGGCACCACCTAACCTCGAGCACCGAGGTGTGCACGAAGAACCGTTCACTTATGGTGCAGTGATGGCAATACTCCAAGCGCGCAACGAATCGCTGCCCAAAATATTTGTGACGCACTTCAATATTGACTACATGGGTGGTCGCGCGTCGTTGACCCGTACCGGTGCGCATGGCGTGGCTGATCTTGCGCTGCCCGAGACCGTGCGAATGTACGATATCGCCGGCTCTGCGCATCTCAATATGCGCGAGCAATACAAGCTGTGCGAAGCGATGCATGGGCAACTGGATTGGTCACCGCCGTTGCGCGCGCAATTAATCGCGCTCGACCAATGGGTAGCCGAGCAGCTTGATCCACCGCCCACTTGTCTGATGCTCTTAAGGCCTGCGCGTGCAGATGAGACGGTGTATGGCGCGCCGCGGTACTTGCCCGAAGCCACGGTACTGGTGCCTCAAACCGATGCCGACGACAACCCACTAGGTGGGATTCAAGTGCCCGACGTTGCCGTGCCTTTGGGCACCCACGGTCGACCCAACGCCCCAGTCACAAATGTGATTTGCCGCTTGGCTGGCACCTACAAGCCGTTTTTTGCTCTGCAACAAGAGCGCTTGCAGGCCAACGACCCAAGGTTGTCGCTTGAAGAACGTTATCCCGAGGGCTTGAATCAGTATGTGCAACGGGTGCGAGAGGTGAGCGATCAACTGGTTGCTCAGCGGTATCTGCTAGCAGCCGACGCGGCGGTGATTGTGAACTCGGCCGCGGATGAGACGCTTTTAAAGCCGAAGCCAACACGGTCAATTTTTCATTTGTAAAACGGTATCGATTCAAGGAATCAGGTCTGCGACCAAGACAAGTCAGCGAAGGGCTTGAAGTTCGCCGTTTCGGAGCGTCAGTGAAATGCTTAAGGTCTGCTAGTGACACACACAACCCTTAAAACAGCGCGCGGCCCCGTAATGCCTTGGTTTCAGAAAGCTTACGCTTGCCTTCAAGGCGGCGTTGCTTTGAACCGTAGGTGGGTTTGGTCGCGTGCCGGGTTTTGGGCGGCCGCGCCACGCTATTGACCAGTTCGTTGAGCCTTGCCAACGCCTCAGTACGGTTCATGTCTTGGCTGCGGTGGGTTTGAGCCTTGATCACGATCGCGCCATCGCGCGTAATGCGGTGGTCGTTCAACGCTAACAGGCGTACTTTCACGTCTGCGCTGAGTGTTGAGGTGGGGATACTGAAGCGCAGGTGAATGGCACTTGAGACCTTATTCACATTTTGCCCGCCCGCGCCCTGCGCACGCACAGCGGTAATCGTGACGTCGTCTTCAGAGAGGGTAATTTGGGCGTACATTGTGAGATTAAGCAATTGACCTGTAAACTATATTATCGTTTATCTCAGGGAGCTTATCGTGGCCAAAGGTCAGCAGAAATCCAGTAAAGAATCAAAAAAGCCGAAAAAAGATACTTCGACTCCAAAACCCGCGTCAGGGCTGGCAGATCCGGTACGGGCAACGACCGTCAATACGGTCTACACACGGATCAAGAATAAAGATAAATAGTCTGAAAATGTAAAAACGGGCATTGCGCCTTCAGAAAGAGAGGCCCAATGCCCGTTTGTATGACTCGTTGGCGTTACTGACTTAAGCTTTAACCAACAGTGCCGCACACGAGCGTGTGGTTTCTGTATCAAGTTTGGCGACGCCTGGCATTTTGCCCCAGCCGCCTTTTTCAATGTAAGTGGCGCGTGCCCACTCATCTGCTTTTTTCAGTTCGACCAGATTGGCTGAAAAATTCGCATCGCGTTTGAACATCTCTGCGCAAACAGGTGCCAGTGCAGCCGCGACTGCTTTGTTGGCAGTCGCCTTACCGACCGTAGCAGTGCCGCCCGCGGTATGCCAGTCGGCAAAACCAAAACCAATAAGTGCGACTAAGCCGGCTCCGGCAACGGCGCCCCAAAGCGTGGGTTCGGTCTGTGCAGGAAGTTTCATAGGTTGCCTTTAATAGATGTGCGGAAGGCCGTCCGCAAGCGGTTCAGTCCACTGTACGCCCTATGTTGGCGTTGAAGGGGTTTTATCGCCGGTTTCATTCGTTTTGGAGGGAATACCCTCTCAAAGGGAATACCCTTCAAAACTCTTACGCTTTGATTGCTCACTACCCATTGTGTTCTTTCACTTTACAAATTGCTTGCCAAGTCACGATGGCAACACCCGCCCATTTTAGAGTTCGCCACCGCCGTCGAATCAAGAGGGACGACAGGGCCGAAGTGAGGTAGGGGTATTGCACTGCGAACGAAATCCCCGTTGTCATGAGTTGTCCCCCACTCATATCTGACAGGTTGTGCAGCCACTGTTTTGGGCTGAGCTCTAACTTCAGCTCGGCGTTGTGCAACACCAAAGACTCACGCTCGACGGCTGCGCGCATACATAAAAGTTCAAGGTGTGCTTGCCGATCGATTCTGGCAGATTGTTTAGCGCGCATGAAAATCTTCTCGCTGTGAATCTGAGTCGCGTGCGGCACGATGAGAGTTTGAGGTCAGAGGTGTTTGCCACGCCGATAGCAGCGAGAGATCTCTAGAGAGTTCTTGACGCGTGAATTCAAAAGGCAAGGCTTCAGTTTTGAGTCGGTGTACCAAACGCGAGACCAGACTCAAGCCAATGATGGCGTAGAGCAGTGCAAGGCCACCGATTGCCCAATAACGATACTCGCCAGGCCAAAAAAATGAGACTACCAATATTGAGACAACCACCAGCGCCAACATCAAAAAAAGGAGGGCAATTCCACACAACCCCAATAACGAAAAAAATCGTGCCCGTTGCTCTGCAAGCTCAAGACTAAAGAGCTCGGCTCTGGTTCGCAAAATTGCAGTCAGATCGCTTGCGACCTGACCGAAGCTGTGTCGGATCGTCATGAAAGCTTAGCGGCGACTAATCAGCAAACCAAGTAACAGGCCGACAACACCAACTGCGGCAATGGCTTGCCAAGGTTTATCGTGTACGTAGTCATCTGCTTCGCGAATGACTTTTTTCCCTTGTCTCAGCATTGACTCTTGCGTGTCGTGTAACGCTTCACGGGTTGTGCGCAAAGAGTCAAGCGCACGTGCCCGAAGCTCAGCAGCTTGGTCACCCGTTGCGCTGGCAGCGCTACGCAGCAGACCCTCGGCTTCAGCCAAGGCGGCCTTCATGCCTTCGAGTAACTTTTCTTGGATGCCGCCTGCAACAGCGTGATGTGCGGATTGATTCATGTTGGGCCCCTGAGGATACGTTTGAACGAACAGTTTCAGTATGCCTTGTGCCACAAAAGTTAAACTTGATATATATCAAGCTAGTCTCATCCTCAGTGGTTGGCCCCCTTGACGGTCGATCAGCCGTTAAACTAGAGGCCTCGTTTTTCAATACTTTTTAGTGATTTTATGAAACTTCTTTCTAAGACAACTCTTGGCGCAATCGAACTGAGTAACCGTGTCGTGATGGCGCCGTTAACCAG
>CAMCII010000317.1 GCA_945874505.1 Bordetella parapertussis
GCGCAGCAGTTGGCTTTGGCAAGGCGGTCGCAAAGCCGCCGAGCAACGCGTCACTGAAATTCTGACTGAAACCCAACTACTCGAGAAACGTCACGAACGCGCGGTTGACCTTGCCTATGCCGAACGAAAATTTTTAAGTCTTGCCCGAATCATGGCAAGTGAGGCGAAGCTCTGGCTGCTCGACGAACCTGCCTCAGGCCTGGACCCTCGCTCTTTTGATCGCTTCGTGACCTTATTACGCGATTATGCCAAGCGTGGAATCACAATCTGCATCATTGAACACAACCTTGACATCGTGATCAAACTTTCGGATCGCGTCGCGTTTTTAGATCAAGGCAAACTCCTTGCTCAAGGTAGTTCTGACGACATCTTAAAAGATCCGCACCTGGCAGCCATCTACTTTGGAGAGCGCGCATGACCGCGGCTAATTTTCTTGAAGCCAAGAACCTGCGCGTGGGTTATGGCGGCAGGCCCGTGCTTGACAACTTTAATGTGAACCTTGGCTACAACGAAGTGCTCTGCCTGATCGGGCACAATGGCGCCGGTAAGTCGACCTTATTGAAGGCCTTGTTTGGCCTTGTGCCGCTCGCCGAAGGAACGATTACGCTTGAAGGCAAAGTCATTGCTAAGCCCGATCCTCGCGGCATGAACGCCGCTAGCATCGCGCTGGTGCCCGAGGGCCGCGGCGTCTTCCCAGGCTTAACCGTTGCCGAAATCATGCGACTGGGCTTTTGGGCGAACGGCATCCCCGCGGGCGAACAAGCTGCCCGACTTGAGTGGGTGATGAGCGTGCTCCCGATGATCAAAAAGTTTTATACGCAGCGCGCGGGCACACTCTCGGGCGGCCAACAACAAATGGTGTCTTTAGGCCGTGCCTTGCTTGGTCAGCCTCGCTGCCTCTTGCTCGACGAGCCCTCGATTGGCTTAGCCCCAAAACTGTTTCAAGATTTAGCAGGCCCGCTACGCGCTCTGCAGCAAGAGCGCAAGATGTCGATTTTGATCGTCGAACAAAATATCCGCGAAGCACTCAAAATTTCAGATCGTGTCATCGTCATGAAATCAGGACAATTGATTCGTGAAGGCACACCCGAAGCGTTTAGCAATAATGCCGATCTGATGGAACTCTATTAATACCTTTTGGCTGGCCATGTTGCACAAAGAACGCTATTCCTATGTCGCAACTGGACGCCTTGCAACAGAGCCTGTATTGACATGACGCATTCGTATACATTGCGCTCGGTCTATGAGCATCACCTCCTTCAAGCACCCAATGCGACAATGCTGATCCAAGAGGGTCAGCACATTTCGTATTTGCAGTTTGAACAACTCGTACAAGAGACCGAAGCTTGGCTGGTTCAACAAGGGGTGAAACGCGGCGACCATGTCGCCGTGTGGTTGATCAACCGTGTCGAGTGGCTTGCAATATTTTTTGCACTTGCGCGTTTGGGTGCCACACTGGTGGCCGTCAATACAAAATACCGTAGCCACGAAGTTCAATATATCCTGGCAAACTCGCACGCTCAATTTTTAGTCTTGCAACTGAATTTTCGAAAAATTGATTTTGCCCAAGTCGTTGAAGGTGTTGAGGCAAGTGCTTTGACGCATCTCAAGACGATCATGATGGTCGATGCCGATGACAACACCCCCACGACTCTGTTGGGCCGACCAGTTGTACGCTTTTTACCCATGCTCGCAAAACCGTCGGCTAGCTCTTCGAGTGATCCACCCAAAGCTTTCGGCGACGCATCACCACAACGCACAACGGCTGATTCTTTCAAACAGACGCAACTCGAATCTCACGCGTTTGCACGACCAGAACGAAATCCAGACCATACTCAATCCTCAGCGCTTGAAGACCTGCCCGTAATATTTTTCACAACCTCGGGCACCACGAAAGGCCCAAAGCTCGTCGTACACACACAAAAGACCCTAAGCGAGCACGTACGACACATCGCGACGGGCTATCAGTTCGGCGCACCCGGTGATGCGTTACTGACCGCCCTGCCACTCTGTGGCGTGTACGGCCTAGACAGCGCGTTGGCTGCCATTGCAGCAAGAATGCCAGTCGTGTTAATGGATTTTTTTGACGTTGCCTCGGCCAGTCAGTTAATCAAACGTCACCACATCACACATATTTTTGGTAGCGACGAGATGCTGCGTCGCTTTGCAGAGCATAACCCTGAGCCCATCGCCTTTACCTCACTCAAGATGTTTGGTTTTGCGGCCTTTAGTGCGCGCTTTATTGAACTCGCTCAAGAGTTAATCCCGCGCGGGTTTCCGATGCGAGGCCTCTATGGCTCAAGCGAAGTGCATTCTTTGTTTTCAGCACAACACCCTGAGCTACCCCTCGAAGAGCGCGTGCTAGGCGGAGGCACACCAGCGGCCGGCGTAAGCACGTCAGTGCGGGTGCGCGACCCTGACACTTTAGAACTTTGCGCCTCGGGCCTGTCGGGCGAACTCGAGATCAAGGCACCCACTTTATTCAAAGGCTATTTCAATAACCCCGAGGCCACTGCCCAAGCTTTTACCGAAGATGGCTACTTCAAAACGGGTGACCTAGGCTACCTGCGTGGTGATGGTAGTTTTGTTTACCAATCGCGGATGGGCGACACGATGCGCTTGGGTGGCTTTTTAGTCGACCCGACTGAAATCGAAGAGGTCTTAGCTGCACAACCCGACATTGAAAGCGCACAAGTGGTGGGTGTCGAGATCAACGGTCAGCCGCGTGCCGTGGCCTTCGCGATCGCAAAAAATAAGCAATACCCACCAGATACGAGTGCAACCCTCAAGGGTGTCGCAAAAACACTCGCTGCCTTTAAGATCCCCGCACACCTTTGGTTTGTTGACGAGTTTCCAACAACAGCCAGTGCCAACGGACAAAAATTTCAGCGCGTCAAACTCAGAGAGATGGCACTAGAGAAGCTAGCTACTTAGCCACACCCGGCTCGTAACGCGCCCCCAACCGCAGCGCTTCAGCCCTTAAAAATTCAAGCGCTAACGCAGCGGGCTCAGGGTCACCCTTTACGCCCAATTCAATATGGGGCACCCCACCACCCTCACCCACAGAAGGCAAACTAAAGGCTCGCACGCCTGGCCATTTTTGCTCAAGCGCTTCGAGTGCTGGCGTGATCCGCGATTCGGGCATGCCATAGACTAAGAATGAATGTTCAACCTGTTGGTTTTTGTGATGCAAGTGCGCATAGCGACTATCGAGCGTCGCCTCAAGCATCGGCCAGGCCATCACCGGAAACCCCGGCACAAATGTATGGTGTTGAATAAAAAACCCAGGGATCCGATTAAAGGGGTTCACAACCGCCTCGCAACCCTGCGGAAAATAGCCCATCTGCAAACGCTGTTGATTTTCGGGAGCATTGATATCAGGATTGCCGCCTCCCTTGGCGGCAGTTTCGGCGACTCGCAGGCCAATCTGCTCAGCAGCAAAGGGGTGCAGCGCCAGAGGCAATTTCAGTGCCGCAGCTGCAGCTTGACGGGTATGGTCATCGGGGGTGGCGCCAATGCCACCGCAGCAAAATACAATATCGCCCGACGCAAAGCTGCGCTCAAGCGCCGCGGTCAACAAGGCACGATCATCAGACAAGACTTCGACCCAAGACAACTGCAAACCACGCGCGCTCAATAACTCGATCACCTTAGACATATGCTTGTCTTGCCGGCGACCTGACAGAATTTCGTCACCAACGATAATCAACCCAAACCGCGCGTTGTCTTGAGAAGCAGACATGATGTTTCCAGTAAAAATTGAAGTCAATTAAATTTGAGAATAGTCGACATTTCAGCACAAATGAGAGAGCCTTGGTCGACTTCTGGTGAGCTAGCCTCAAACATTTAGTGCATTTCGCTACGCAACTGGCGCAAGCTTGCCAGCCCGTAGTGCGTATAGATCAAGCCCGAGAAGACTGGCAAAAATATCCAAGCCGGAGGGAACAAATTCAAACACGCACAGCACAAGCCAATCACCCAAAACCCAGTGCCGTGACGCGCCAACAGAGTTTTCCGCTCGGCAGCGCTGGCGTGCTCGACGATCGAGTCAAGCCGCATCATGCGCGAAAAGGCAAAAGTCCACCATAAAAGCGATATTAATAAGCCCAGAGGTGGAAACAACCAAAAGGGCAGCGTTAACACCCAGCCCACTACAAAAACCACACTCACCCACAGTGCGTTCCAGAAGCTGACGACAAAGCCATATTCGCCCTGCTTGGCCACATCGGCATAGCGGTGACGCGACAAATGCGAAACCACCAAGGGCATGACAAACACAGCAGCAACGGCCAGGCCGAGAATCCCCGAAAGGGGCAACAGCAGCAAGAGGGCAATCAGGCTGAGCAACCAAGCTTTGACCGATAATAACGAGAATAAACCAAGCGACACGAGCCATTCATTTGCGTCAATCAGCAAACTAGAATCCGTCACTTGCTGGTTCAACCAAGCAGTGAGTGGCCCCAGTGCGACAGAGACCAGCACAATCACAGCCCCCAGCACAATCAAAAACGGCATCAACATGGCGAACAACATGCGAGGGTGGCATTGCGAAGCCAGTGCGCGACCAAACGCCTGACCCACCCCTTGTAAGCCGAGCGATTGCTGCGTGATTTGGGGTTGCTGGGTTGTTTGGGTTGGATTCAACGTGAAATTCTCCGAGAGAC
>CAMCII010000318.1 GCA_945874505.1 Bordetella parapertussis
TTTTTGGCGCTGGGTAGTTGAAGTGACATGCCTTTGGGCTCCTGAACAGGCCCTCAATTCTGAATGTTTTTTGGCTAAAAGTCTGTTTCGATATGTAAAGATCGAGCTTGGTAAATTAGCTCTACTCATGCCCAAAGGAGCAATATTCATAATGCGTTGGATTGTATGTTTCGAGGATACGCCTGAAATGTTAGGCTAAGAAGTGCCTATAAAAATAGTAGCGATTCAGTAAGACTATACCGCCAGTCAGGAATTCAATCAGCTGCCGCCAACGCTTTTTGGCAAGCCATCCCTGCAACAAAAAAACTTGCAAGGATGAAAAAACTCTACTAGCATGAGCCTGAAGATGTAGTGAACACTACATAAAAAAGGAGCTAACGCCATGATCACGACTCGTCTCATCGCAGGACTGTTCTCTATTGTTGTATTGCTTACTAGCCAATTTTCGTATGCCAATCCCACCGCTCCAGAAAAAGTAACGCTCGCCGGCGGATCGGTTGGAGGGGCGTGGAGTGCAATTGGCACCGCCATCGGGGAAACCCTTCGAAAGGAGTACCCAGGCATCTCCTTTACTTATGAACCCGGCCGAGAATCTGGAAACGTTGTCCTCGTATCGCAAGGGAAGGTTCAACTAGGGATTGCACACGCTCAGTTCGCGAAGCGCGCCTTAGAAGGACTCGATCCCTTTAAACAGCCTCTCAGCGATTTGCGCGCGATCGCAATGATTGACCCTCAAGCGGCTGTTCAGATTTTTGCGAGAACCGCGTCAGGGATAACGAGTATTGAGCAAATCCGCGACACGAAAATGCCAGTACGTGTAGCCTTGAACTCGAAAGGCACGTTGATGGCGATTACCGGAGAAGAAATTTTTGAAGCCTATGGCTTCTCAGTCAAAGATATCGAAAATTGGGGTGGACGTATCAACTATGTTGCTTACAACACGGGACTCGACCAGGTTAAGAACGGTCAAATCGATTTAATCATCAACATGCTTGCATTTCCCTCCAGTCAGGTAGTGAGTGCTGCACGCGACACTCCACTCAGAATGCTTGGCTTGAGCCCTGCCGCAATGAAAACCCTCAATACAAAGCTCGGGACTGCGACAATTGATGTGCCTAGCAACACCTACTCCTTTGAACCTGCAACAATTCAAACTGTTAGAGGTAGTGTAGTCGTGGTTGCCTCCGAAAAAATGAAGGATAGCGAAGCACAAGCAATCGTTGAAGCGATGCTCAAAAATTTTGATTTCCTTCAAAAAGCACACGCCACACTTGCTCGTTTGACTCCTGAAAGTCTGGCACAAACGGCACCTCTCGCGCTGCATCCCGGCGCAGCGGCAGCCTACAAAAAAGCCGGTCTAATTAAGTGATGTCGCATCGGGCAATTCGTGATTCAGATTGCCCTGTGTCGAAACAATCGAGTAATCGCGTTAGGCAAACATGAGCGTATTTTCGACATTTATCGAGCTGTGTAGCGTTGGTCGTACTCGGCAACTAGACCCACTGGGATCTGCGCTAAACACCCTGATATCGATTGCGCTCGCGGTTGGTTTTTTCGCAATTGCCGCTGGCGTTTATGTTGATCAAACGATCGCCTTACATATTTTCCTTGGCGGTACCCTAACGCTTGTATTTTTAAACACGACAGGGAACGCTCGCCGCCCCCAAACTTCGTCGTTTATTTCGTACGGACTGGCATTATGCTCAACCTTGGCCAGTCTGTACTTCGTCGTAATGGGCGAAGCACATAGCAACCGACTGCCAGTACTTGACGCACTGACGGGCTGGGATATGGGTTTTTCGTTGATGCTGATTGTTCTGGTTCTTGAGGCCACACGTCGCACAATCGGCATTGTGCTGGTTGCGCTCGTTGGTATTTTTCTAATCTATGCCTTGATTGGCGGAGACATTGGTGGTGGCTTCTCTCATCGTGGCATGGGCTTAGAGGAGATGCTTGACCATCTTGTTTTTACCACCAATGGTCTTTTTGGCCCCGCGCTCGAGGTTGCTGCCTTTTTAGTTTTCATCTTCGTCCTCTTTGGCGCAATCTTTGATCGTTTTGGTGGAGCGGACTTCTTCTACGATATCTCCAACGCTCTCGTCGGCAAGCAGGTCGGTGGCAGTGCAAAGGTTGCTGTCGTGTCCTCTGGACTGTACGGGTCGGTATCAGGCTCACCGACGGCAGATGTTGTCACAACAGGCTCTTTCACCATTCCGTTGATGGTGAAAACTGGCTTTACCAAAACTAGGGCCGCAGCCATTGAGGCCGCCGCATCGACTGGCGGTTCAATCCTTCCTCCTGTCATGGGGTCTGCCGCATTTTTAATGAGTGACTTCACCGGCATCCCCTACGGAACAATTGCTGCAGCTGCGGCAATTCCCGCCTTGCTATATTACTTTTGCATATACACCAGCGTATCCCTGTACGCGAGCAAGACAAATATTGCCGTCATGAACCAAGGCGCAATTCCCTCGGCTGGGACCGTCTTGAAGCGCGACTGGGTATATCTGGTACCGCTTGTTACGATTGCTTGGGCGGTCTTGGCATTAAATCGTCCCTCTTACGCCGGCGCTCTTGCCTGCGCCGCTATTGTTCCGGTGATGCTGTTAAAAACCAGACCCTGGTCTGATATTTTCCCTAGACTGATCAAAAGCTTAAGCGATGGGATCTCTCGGGTACTCACTGTCGGCGTGGCATGCGCCGCGGCGGGACTTGTAATCGGTACGTTATCGATGACAGACCTAACTGGCAAGATCAGCTCTGCCTTGTTTGCAATGGCCCAAGGAAACTTTCTACTGACGATCTCTACTGCCGTTGGTGTCATTATTATTTTAGGTATGGGAATGCCCGTTCCTGCCGTTTATGCCTTGGCGGCTGTGCTCGCCGCGCCAGCACTTATTGCGCTCGATATCCAGACGTTACCTGCACATTTGCTCATAGTCTACTTCGCTGCCGTATCGGCGATTACCCCGCCCGTCGCAGTCGCGGCCTTCGCAGCTGCATCCATCGCGCAAGCCAATCCGATGCGAATCGCTTTTCTAGCCTGCCGAATCGCAATTGTTGCCTTCGTCATTCCCTTTGTTTTTATTGTGCAGCCTGCATTGCTGATGATTGGCTCACCGATAGAAATTATTTCCGTCACGTTGTACGCTTTTCTCGGCTGTCTATGCTTAACAGCGATGTTGGAGGGGTATCTGTTTAGTCACTTGGGTCGATTAGAAAAACTTATTTTCCTGGGCGTCGCCCTTCTACTTTTCGCACCGCTCGGACACTACAGACTCCTGCCCTTTGCACTTATGCTCATTTATCTATATTGGAAGCGTCGGACATCACGTCAAGCGCAACGTTTTTCGCCTATCTAAATGCCCTTTCATGTACGATCAGTTTCAAATTGAACGCCACCGCTGTGGCCCGGGGCGGCATCGACCAGGGCCTGAGGAGGTTGGATCCTGTTTCCAATCAATTAGTAAACTTCGTCGTGATCGCCAACATTGATTGGGATGATCTCAATCTCAGTAATGATGAGTTTAAGAGCAATTCTGTACTTCAGATTAATAGAGACGCTGTGCAGCCCATTTAGTTTTCCCTTAAGAGCGTACAGCCTCAGCGATGGGTGGTGTGGGTTTACTGTTAACAGTTCAAGGGTCTTGCTGTACTGAACTAGTGCTTCTGGGTGTTGCTTAATGAATGTTGCGGCTTTGCGGTTGAACTGCTCTGTATAAATTAACTGCCAGGTCATGCGGCCAACTTTGCGTTCAGCTTGTTGATGCGACGAATGTGTTGGGCAACCGTTTCTTTTACATAGCGACCAGCGTCGAGATCGGCTTTAGATTCAGCAAGTGCGGCTTCAAGTTCGCATTCGCGAAAATATTGGTATTGTTTTTCGCTCATCACGATGTACTTAACTTGACCGCGAACGGAAATAGCAACTTCAAGTTGCGTAGTAAGTGCTTCCTCGATTGCTTTCACGCCTTTAGTTTTCAGGTCATTGGCTGAGATTGTGGTCATGATGAATTCCTGTTTAGCATTGCTAACAGTATAGTTAATCGTATGGTTAAAAGCACTATCAATCGTCATTAGCAACATCCAGTTACAAGCCCGCAAAAGCAAAAACCCCATGCAAGTCCCGCCGTAAGTTGATCACAACGAACGAAGTGAAACGCAACTGCATGAGGGTGACCGAGTGTGGGAAGGAAGCGTAGAGCGAAACTGCGAACCGATGAACAAGAACCGGATAGAAGGCACTGCCTAGCAGGGCGAGCGGGCCAATAACCGCAAAGCTCTGGTGATCAAGGCGAAGTGGGTATTTCACGGCATCGTGACCGCCATTTCATCAAAGCGTGACCGGTGATTTCACCGAAAGCGTGACCGAGGCGGTGCAGTTGCATGAGTAGTTGAAGGTAGTAGCCTGTTTGTTTTTCATAAGCGAGCAAGGCGATGCCTCAAGACAGACTATCCATGCGCAAGATTAGAGACGTACTTCGATACCGCTATAGCGCCAAGCTCAGCTTGGAGGCTACTGCACGAGCACTAAAGATATACAAGGGTGTGGTCGCCAAGTACATCAAACTGGCCACCATCGCCGGCATCAGTTGGCCCATTCCTGAAGAACTCAACGACCGCGATCTTGAGCGACTGCTCCTGCGG
>CAMCII010000319.1 GCA_945874505.1 Bordetella parapertussis
AACTCTCGCGCGCGCAGCAAGGCAGTCTAGCCTCGGCTTGGGTCAGTTATCTCGAGACTGAACGCAGCTTTACTTGGGCCGCAGACATAGATAAGAAAATCGCTGCTCTCACCCCTGAGCAACTGAACGCAGCGATACGCAAATACTTACAGCCCGCACAGTTCAGTAGCGTCGCTGCGGGTGACTTTGAGAAAAAGAAATAATCAGGCACTTGCCTTGAAAGAGCACCTCAAGGCAAATCTCAGGCACTCGCCTTAAAAGAGCACCTCAAGGCAAATCTCAGGCACTCGCCTTAAAAGAGCACCTCAAGGCAAATCTGCAAACTTGAAATCCCTCCCCTAAGGGGGAGACTCGGTACCTTGCGTTAGAAACCCCCAGAGATTTGGAAACGTATCCAAGTCTGTGGGGTTTGTCTTTGTAACTGAATAGCCTTGAAGCTCAGGTGGGCGACTCGAGCAAAACAGTGCTCTCACCAAACACAGCCACTAAGAAAAGAAGTCTTTCACCCGATCGGTCCATGACTTGCTTTGTGGCGAGTGCTTGTCACTCCCTTCGCCAAGAGAGGCCTCAAACTTTCGCAGTAGACTCTTTTGCTCGTCCGTTAAGCGCACAGGTGTTTCAACCACAACGTGGCAGTACAGGTCGCCCGGATAAGATGCACGCACGCCTTTGATACCTTTACCACGCAGCCTGAACGTTTTACCTGACTGCGTACCCTCGGGGATCGAAATCTCGGCTTTGCCGTTCAGGGTGGGCACTTGAATGTCGCCCCCCAACGCTGCGCTGGTGAACGGAATCGTTAGCTCACAGTGCAAATCATCGTTATCACGCTGAAAAATCTTGTGCTCTTTGATGTGGATCTCAACAAACAGGTCGCCCGAAGGGCCACCGTTGATGCCAGGTTCGCCGTTACCCGACGAACGAATCCGCATACTGTCATCAATCCCAGCGGGGATCTTGACCTGCAAGGTTTTATTGCGACGCGTTCGGCCCACGCCGTCGCACGACACGCAAGGGTCGGCGATTTCTTTACCGTTGCCGTGACATGTCGGGCAGGTTTGCTGCACGCTAAAAAAGCCCTGCTGCATCCGAACTGCGCCGGCACCACCGCAGGTGTGGCAGGTTTTGGGCTTAGTGCCGACTTTGGCGCCCGATCCTTTACAAACTTCGCAGTTTTCCCAGCTTGGCACTCGAATTTCAGTGTCGAAACCGTTGGCCGCTTGTTCAAGGGTAATGTCCATCGCGTACTTCAGGTCAGCGCCACGGTACACCTGCGGGCCACCGCCACCACCCCCACGCCGAGCACCACCAAAAATCTCGCCAAAAATATCGCCGAACGCATCACCAAAACCGGCGCCACCTGCAGCGCCCGCAGCGTTGGGGTCTACACCCGCATGACCATAGCGATCGTAGGCGGCACGCTTGCTGTCATCAGAAAGAATCTCGTAAGCCTCTTTGGCCTGCTTGAATTTTTCTTCGGCTTCTTTGCTATCAGGGTTGCGATCAGGATGATATTTCATCGCAAGTTTACGATAAGCCTTTTTCAGCTCGTCATCTGATGCATTTTTGGCAACGCCAAGGATTTCGTAAAAGTCGCGCTTTGCCATACTCTAAGCTCAGTAAGTGAAACTAAACAACACGCCCGGAAGGCTAAAAAGCGTTCCGGGCGGATACGATTTACCACTCAGCGATCATTTTGCGTCGCGCTTAACTTCTTTAAAGTCGGCGTCAACCACATTATCATCCGCTGGCTTGCTGCCGCCTGCAGCGCCTGCACCTGCAGCCGCGCCCTCTGCTCCAGCACCGGCCGCCGCTTGTGCAGCTTGTGCTTCAGCGTACATCTTTTCGCCTAGCTTTTGCGACGCCGTCCCTAAGGCTTCGACTTTGGCATCAATTGTGGCTTTATCCGCGTTATCTTTCAAGGCGTCTTCAACATCTTTCAAGGCCGCTTCAATCGCTGTTTTATCTGCCTCTTCGAGCTTCTCCCCGTACTCGGTCATTGACTTGCGCGTCGAATGCACCAACCCATCCGCACTATTGCGTGCCAAGGCCAATTCAGCCATGCGGTGATCTTCCTCAGCATTTGCTTCGGCGTCTTTCACCATCCGTTGAATCTCTTCTTCGGTCAAGCCTGAGTTTGCTTGAATCGTGATTTTGTTTTCTTTGCCAGTCCCTTTGTCTTTGGCAGACACGTGCACGATACCATTGGCATCAATATCAAACGTCACTTCAATCTGTGGGGTGCCACGTGACGCTGGCGGGATTCCTTCAAGATTGAATTCGCCCAAGGTCTTGTTACCCGCAGCGATTTCGCGTTCGCCCTGAAACACTTTAATCGTGACCGCTGGCTGATTATCATCGGCCGTTGAAAACACTTGCGAGTGACGCGTTGGGATTGTCGTGTTCTTAGTAATCATCTTGGTCATCACGCCACCAAGCGTCTCGATACCCAACGACAAAGGTGTGACGTCAAGCAGCAAGACGTCTTTACGATCGCCCGACAACACCGAACCCTGAATCGCAGCACCTGCCGCAACCGCCTCATCAGGATTGACGTCTTTACGTGGCTCGCGACCAAACAGCTCTTTAACCTTCTCTTGAACCTTAGGCATACGGGTCATACCGCCCACCAGAATCACATCGTCAATCTCGCTGATCTTAACGCCTGCGTCTTTGATCGCGATTTTGCAAGGATCCATCGTGCGCGCAATCAACTCTTCAACCAGTGACTCGAGCTTGGCACGAGTCATCTTGAGGTTCAAATGCTTAGGGCCTGAGGCATCTGCCGTAATGTAGGGCAAGTTGATCTCAGTTTGCTGCGCTGACGACAACTCGATCTTGGCTTTTTCAGCGGCTTCTTTTAAGCGCTGCAAAGCCAATACGTCTTTTGACAGATCAACACCTTGCTCTTTCTTGAATTCAGCAATCACGTACTCGATGATGCGTTGGTCAAAGTCTTCGCCACCCAAAAACGTATCGCCGTTGGTTGACAGCACTTCAAATTGCTTTTCACCATCCACATCAGCGATTTCGATAATCGAGATGTCGAACGTGCCACCACCCAAGTCAAACACGGCGATCTTACGATCACCTTTTTCAGACTTGTCCATCCCGAACGCCAACGCAGCAGCGGTGGGCTCGTTGATGATGCGCTTCACATCCAAGCCTGCGATACGACCAGCGTCTTTTGTGGCTTGGCGCTGACTGTCGTTAAAGTATGCAGGAACAGTAATCACGGCCTCGGTGACGGTCTCACCCAGAAAGTCTTCGGCAGTCTTTTTCATTTTGCGCAAGACATCTGCAGCAACCTGTGAGGGCGCGAGTTTTTTACCCTGCGCTTCAACCCAGGCGTCGCCATTGTCAGCCTTGACGATTTTGTAGGGCATCAAATGGATGTCCTTTTGAACGGCGTCTTCGGTAAATTTGCGACCGATCAGACGCTTCACGGCGTACAGCGTATTCGTGGGGTTGGTCACAGCTTGGCGCTTAGCAGGTGCGCCAACGAGTGTTTCACCGTCTTCCATATAGGCGACGATTGAAGGCGTGGTGCGGGTGCCCTCTGCGTTTTCAAGAATTTTTACTTTTCCGCCATCCATCACAGCTACGCAGCTATTGGTGGTGCCAAGGTCGATACCGATAATCTTGCTCATGGTCAAACTACCTTTTTAAAAATCAGAATTAGGAGTTACTGCTTCGATGAGTGGTAATTGGGGGGGAACTAGGCGATTTCAAGACTAAAACCCGCTTTTATTGCCCAAAACTGCAAAAAACCTAAGTATTCAATCGGGCTCTCATTTCGCTGGAGACAAGCAGCAATACTTTTTGAGCCTGACGTTCATTCAACCGACTTCAAGCCGCAAGCCTTTCTGGGCCCCATCCTTGATTTTGCCGGCTTAGCGACGCCACCTTTGTTCAAGCCAAAAGATTAAGCCGCGACAGTGACCAGCGCTGGGCGCAACACGCGGTCTGCAATCAGATATCCCTTTTGCAGCGTTTGCACCACGGTATTGGCCGCCTGCTCAGCCGGAATCGTCGCAATCGCCTGGTGTTGGTGCGGATCGAACTTGGCGCCGGCTTCAGGTGCAATTTCTTTCAGGTGATTGCGCTCGAACGCGCTGACCAGTTGCTTAAGGGTCACTTCAATCCCGGTGCGCATGGTCTCGGCGGTTTGTTCAGCCTGCGCTAAAGCGGCCTCTAAACTATCTTTAACAGGCACTAATCCTTCAGCAAACGACTCAATGCCAAACTTACGTGCCTTAGAAACCTCTTCTTGGGCGCGGCGGCGAACGTTTTCCATCTCAGCGTGAGCGCGCAAGGCTTGATCTTTTTGCTCTGCAACTTGTGCCAACGCAGCAGCGAGCTCAGCTCGCAATTGCTCGATGGGGTCTAAGACAAACTCCTCTTGAACGGCCTCAGCTGCGCCCTCTGGGGGTGCTTCGGCCATTGCGGGGTCGTGCTTATTGCCATCAGTCGAGTCTTGGGGGGATGCCATGTACTTCTCCAGAAGAATGCTTGATCTGAAGTAGCAATTGGGGCTAAAACCAATAATTCAAGGGTTAACCACGAAAAAAAGTACCCGAATCTATCCTTGCACAACGCGGCTACGGCGATAGATCGGCCCAAAAAACTTGCAAAGGGAGTGGT
>CAMCII010000320.1 GCA_945874505.1 Bordetella parapertussis
GCCGGTTCAACCGATCCGATTTCAAGGCAATTTGCAACTCAGCTTGAAAAAATTTTAGGCGTTGAAGTCAATGTCGAAAATAAACCGGGTGGCTCGGGCACGATTGGCTTTGGTATCGTCGCGCGAGCCAAGCCAGACGGCTACACCATTGGCTTAGCTACAAATAGTATTTTGGCCTACCAGCCTTTGGTCAATCAAAGCCTGATGTTCAAAACGCCCGATGCTTACCAACCGATCGCCAAGCTTGGTGAAATGCCTGTGATCCTCGTCGTACGTGCGGATGCCCCTTGGAAAACTTTTGAAGAATTTTTGGAGCATGTCAGAAAGAATCCAAACAAAGTGCGCGCTTCAGTATCGGGCTTACGCACGGTACCTGATTTGGTCGCTCAAGAGTTCAACAAAAACAATGATCTGAAACTGCGTACGATTCCCTTTACTGGTGGTAGCGGTGAGGCCTTATTAGCGCTCTTGGGCAATCGGGTCGAAGCCACGCTTTTTACCGGTGCGGTGGGTATCCCAGGTCAGGTTCAGGCGGGCAAAGTACGGGTCTTGGCTGTGTTTAAAAAAGGCGTCTACGACCCGGTACCAGAAGCCGTTTCAACGATTGATGCGGGCTACAAGACAACCTTGTCTGCCCAGTTTTATGTCATGGCTCCCAAAGGCTTGCCTAAAGAGGTACTCGACAAACTGGTGAGCGCCTCTCAGCAAATCATCAATAGCCCTGAATACGCGAAGTTTGCCACAGAAGGTTATGCGCTCGACCCCAAAAGCCCAGCTGAGCTGAGTGCAGAGATCATTCGAGATACTGAAACCTTTACCGAGCTGTTGAAATTGCTCGATCAAAAATCTTAAGACCGCTCAATATGACGAGTCGCTCAATTTCAAAGCGTACGGCCTACCTGTCAACTGGCGGCTTAGGTCTTGTGCTTTCATCCTGTTACCTTGCGATGGCCAGCCGGCTGCCGTTCGGTGAGATGGACGCGCCGGGCGCAGGCTTGTTTCCAGTACTCGTTGGAGGCATTTTGGGCTTTGCCAGTATGGCGACGATTTGGGAAGGCTGGAAAGCGGCACGTACCGAAGGCATTGATATACCCGTGGGGCAAGATCGCCTACGCTTATTCAAACTCATTGCTTTGCTCGCGCTTTACTTCACGACAATGCCTTGGTTGGGCTATTCACTCAGCAGTTGGGCCTTTGCGACGCTTTTGATCCGTTTACTATCGACCTTGCCGCTGCTACGCTGCGCCGCTTATGCGGCACTCATGACCAGCGTGATCTATGTTTGCTTTATCTATTTGCTAAAAGTTCCAATGCCTACTTTTGCCCTCACATTTTAAAAAAAATAGGCCACACCTGCCATGGACGCACTTGACGGAATTCTTTACGGCCTGAGTGTCGCGTTTACCTTCAACAATTTGCTTGCCGCCTTAGTCGGCGCACTGGCAGGGACCTTAATTGGCGTCTTGCCTGGCTTAGGCCCGACCGCGGGTATCGCCATGATTTTGCCGTTGAGCTATTCGCTCGATCCAACGAGCGGTTTGATTATGATGGCCGGAATGTTTTATGGCGCCATGTATGGTGGTTCGACCACCGCCATCTTAGTGAACATGCCAGGCGAATCTGCCTCAGTGATCACCTGTCTTGATGGTTATAAGCTCACAAAAAAAGGTCGAGCCGGCGCCGTATTAACGATTGTGGCGGCCGGGTCGTTTGTCGGTGGCGTCATCTCGGTGATAGGCGTGATGCTGTTTGCACCTGCCTTAGCTGAGGTCGGCCTAATGTTTGGACCGGCAGAATTTTTTGCGCTCACCGCTGGTGGGCTTCTGCTATTTTCAAGAATCTCAGGTGGCTCACTCGCTGCCGGCATTTTCCCGATGGCGATTGGTCTGATGCTGAGCACCGTCGGACAAGAGGCGGTGACGGGTCAAGATCGCTTTACCTTCGGCATCGCTGATTTAACACTCGGCGTTGAGTTGGTGGCCTTGGTCGTAGGGCTCTACGGTATTGCTGAAATCATGAGTGTGGTCGAGACCCTACAAAAACAGGTCAAGCCGTTACCTGTAAAACTGCGTGATATGTTTCCCTCGCGGCAAGAATGGCGTCGTTCGGTCGCGCCGTATGGGCGTGGCACAATTTTGGGTTTTATCTTTGGCCTGCTACCGGGGCCATCTGCCACACTGGCAAGCTTTGCCGCGTATCGGCTTGAAAAAAGTGTTTCAAAATACAAGCACGAACTTGGTGAAGGCGCGATCGAAGGCGTGGCTGGACCTGAGACTGCCAATAACGCAGCGGCCACCTCATCGATGGTACCGTTGTTGGCCCTCGGGATTCCGTTTGGTTCGGTCACTGCCTTGATGCTTGCCGCCATGATGGTACACGGCGTGCAGCCCGGCCCGATGATGATGACGGCTCACCCTCAAGTGTTTTGGGGTGTGATCGCTTCAATGCTCGTAGGCAATGTGATGCTCGTCATTCTCAATGTGCCCCTGGTCAGCGTATGGGTGAGTTTGCTGCGCGTGCCAAACCATGTTTTCTTACCGATCATTTTGATGATGGCCTCGATCGGCTGTTATAGCGTACGCAACAGTATGCTCGACGTAGGCATGCTACTTGTCGTGTCTCTGATCGGCTACACACTGCGCAAGCTTGAGTTTCAACTCGCGCCGATGGTGGTCGGTCTCGTACTGGGGCCTTTGATCGAGAAGCATATGCGCGAGGGGCTTTTTATGAGCTTAGGCGAAATCTCAGTCTTCTATACCAGCCCAATCGCGATTGCCATTTGGGTCTTAGTCATCGTCGTCCTGTTACTTGAGCCGCTGCGTGAACTTGCAGCTCGTATGCTGGGCATCAAAGTCAAAAAAATTATTCCTGAGAGCTCTGAATAATCCGATCAGGCTAAGAGTTTTGAGTTGATTCTTGCCTGATGTTAGGTGGCTGTTCGTGTCTCTGGCGAACAATTTGAAGCTTATATCGACGTTCAGGAAAATAACTCATCGATACCTCCGCCAACAGATCGTTCGCGCCATAAAAAGTCGTGGTCACGCGCAAGACTGGTGAATCGACGAGTACCCGCAAGCGCGAGGCAATATTCGGGTCGGCTCGCTGCGCCTCAATGCCTTGCTCAATCCGCGTATAAGAAACTGCGTAGTACTTTTCGATTAAGTTATATACGGTCGAGGCACCCTCGAGTCGTGTTTGAATACCCTCAAAATCTGGAGCCACAAATACCTCTGTATAACAAAACGGCTCAATTGCGTCTTTGCGCCACCGCAAAAATGTAATCCGCAACCGCTTGCTACCTTTTGAACAGTTCAAAATCAAGGCAAGCGCTTCGTCCACCAAAATATATTCGCTTGCAAGTCGCGCACTACGAGTATCTTTCACGTACAGCAAAATATCATCCGCCGTGGATGCAATATTCACAAACATTTTTTCGGGATTCTGCGAGATCAACACAGAGCGTGCGCCTTGCTTACGATGTATGTAGCCGCTGGCTTGCAAGCGACGCAACGCCTCTCGCAAGGTCGTGCGCGATACGTCAAAGCGCTTAGTCAACTCCATTTCCGATGGAAGCAAATCCCCAAGCTTCCATTTATCAGTCTGGATCTCTTCAATCATTGTCGCCGTGATGTGTTCGACTACAGATCGCTTAGTATTCCCAATATTCGGATCAAGGTGTCGCACGCTATTCACTATTGAGCCACCTTGCCTTTACTACGACTCACGCTGCTGATCTCTTGCAGCATAGCGAGCCGCCAACGCAAGTGTTCGGTGCGCCGAAGGCAGCATCGCATAATCGACCATCGCACCGTTATAACTAACCGCACCAACGCCGCTAGATTCAGCACGCGACATCGCATCGATTAGACCTTGCGCATAGTGAATGTCATCTTTCGAAGGCCTAAAAATTTGATTGGCAAGCTTCACGTGACTTGGATGAATCAATGCAACACCCGAAAATCCGAGTTGCTTAGCGCGCCGAATCAGCCGCTCAACGGATTCTAGGTCATCGAGCCGAGTTCCTAATATTGCACCAACAGGAAAATCAGCGCCCGCCGCACGACTCGCCAAAATAGTCCGAGACTGCAAGAATAATTGTTCTTCACCCGTCATGCTTGGTTCAAAGCCAAAGGCACGTGCGACGTCGCCCGACACTGGGCCCGAAACTGCAGTAATTAAGCCGGTAACCCGTTTGCTTGCAAGTGCAATATCATGCGCAGCCCACATACCTCTCGCAGTCTCAGGTAATGGGATAATGCCAACTGAATGCGCAGGTATTCTGGCTGTTAATTCAGCGGCGGTTAAGAGTCGATCCAACTGCTCAATATCAGAGGCCGCATCTGTTTTTGGCAACATGACTCCTGCTAGGCCTGAGCGCACAATTGCTGCGAGATCACGCTCACAACCTGCGTCAAGTGCATTGACGCGTACCGTCACAGCAATGCCGTGCGCACTCAAGAGATCAATTGACTCACCAATGACACTTCGCGCCAACTCTTTTTTGTCTGGTGAAACAGAATCTTCTAGATCAAGGATAACGCCGTCAACCGATGTCAATGCCGTTTTTTTTGCCCAATCGAGGCGATGCGCTGGCAAAAATAACAAAGAACGTAGGGGGCAGTAAGACTT
>CAMCII010000321.1 GCA_945874505.1 Bordetella parapertussis
CGTTTTTGATAAACGGGCTGCCAAGTAATTTTTCGCGATCTAGGCCAACGCCTGTGTCAGGTAGTTCGTGCTCTGCGGCACGAACGGTATCCTGAAAAATTTCAAACAGGCGGGCAGAGTTGGGGGCTTGAGTCTGGGCCAGATGTTCAGAGACGCTGCGTTGGGTGCGAAGCAGTTTGGGCCAAGGCGTATTGAGCGTAGCGTTTGAGACCCCACTGACGCCGTCAGGGATCTTGAACGGTGCTGCGTTCAGACGATTTGAGTAGTACCACAAGCCGCTTTGATCGCCGGCCAGTAAATTAAAGCCGTTGTAGGGCGCATTGTTTTGCTGCAACGCCTGCAGATATTGTTGCGCCGATTGATTTTGTCGTAAATAGTGCTCTGCCAGACGACCACGCGAGGGGGCCCGATCATCGTGCATGCCCGTTTCGCGATAGTTGGTGAGTAAAGCAATACGCCCCGTGGTGGTCAGGCCAAGCCAAGTGCCACTAGCCTGTAAGTCACGGCCAGCCAGCAGCGAGGGCGCTTCATCCCACGGCCGTGCGGCCTCGGTTGGGCGCGCGTGCAGTTCATCTCGGTTTGCCACAACAATAAGCGGCCAGTCTGGTAAAACATTTTGCGCAAAAATAGCTAAACACATGGCAAAACTATGCTCCGTTCAAACGCCGAGTCTGAGGCGCAAGGTTCACCAAAATCATCCCCGCCATCACCATCAAGGCACCCCACACAAATTCAGTGTGCAGAGGCTCGTCTAACAACCACACACTCAAGCCTACGCCGATCAGTGGTGCGATAAAGGTAAAAATCGAAACTCTCGAGGCCAAATAGTGTCTGAGCAGCCAAATCCATACCAAGAGGCTAAAAAACGAAATCACTATGCCTTGGCCCACGATGCTAGCCACCAAAAAAGGGCTCCAATGGATCTCGGTCTCACCCAGAACAAGGCACAATAGCAATATCACCACAGCGCCAAATAACAGCTGATACATGGTCGTTTGTGTGGCGGGGATACGCGCCAAACCTGAGCAACGGGTGACGAGCGTCGTCGCAGCCCAAAGAACGCCGCCACCTAAGGCAAGACAATCTCCGAGTAGCGCCTGTGGGTCAAGTTGTGTCGCTGCGGACGAGCCTAAAAATGCCAGACCGATTCCGCTAAAGGAAATCAAGACCCCTATCCATTGCCACCAATTCAAGCGCTCATCAGGACGCCAAACGTGCAGGCCTAGTGCAGTAAAAATTGGGGCCGTGTATAAAAATACCACCACATGCGAGGCGCTCGTATACCGAAGGGCTTCGCCGATCATCCACCACTCTAGGGCAAACAAGGCTCCTACCATCGTGCCCGCTCGCCATGGCCCGCGCCAGAGCGCCAACGAAACACCTTTGTGCCACATGAAAGCGGCCAACAACAAACAACCAATCGCCGAGCGTAAGGCGATCTGCATGTTGGGGTGAATGTCGTGAATCGTGAGCTTAAACAGAACCTGTTGCCCACCCCATAGCGAGCAGAGCAGCACGATGCAAAGACAAGCAGTTAAGTCCAGGGGTTTACGGTCATTCATGTGTTGGCGATTTTAGTAGAAATCGAGCAGCGCAGTAGAAATCGCTGTATCTTTCTGCTTGAGCGGTGGTTATTAGGGCGAGGGCGGGGAGGATGTCAACGGCTTAGATCTCAAGCGCCTGGGGTGCCGGCAGAGCCGCTGTTAAACTAGAGTCTTGTTAGCTGACTCAATGCCACTTTTGCCATGACCCTTGCTGCACCCTCACACACCGCCTCACTCGCTGAGTGGCTCAGTTACCTTGAACAGCTTCATCCAAACGCGATTGACATGGGACTCGAGCGTGTGCGCGAAGTCGCTGCGCGTTTGCCAATCGAAACCACGGCACTCAAAATCGTTGTGGGTGGCACCAATGGCAAAGGTTCAACCTGTGCCATGCTTGAGGCAATTTTGCTCGCTGCTGGGTACCGGGTAGGGCTTTACACGTCGCCCCATCTCGTGAACTTTAACGAGCGAGCTCGCCTGAACGGTGAAATCGTCTCTGACGCTGAGTTTGTGCGTTATTTCAGTATGGTCGAGGCCGCCCGCCAGGGCGTATCTTTGACCTATTTTGAATATTCAACACTCGCTACGCTAGCCATGTTTGCTGCCGCCTCGCCTGATGTGATGGTGCTTGAGGTGGGCTTAGGCGGGCGCCTGGATGCGGTAAATATTGTCGATGCCGATTGCTCAATCATCACCAGTGTCGATATCGATCACGTCGACTGGCTGGGCGATACACGTGAAAAAATCGGTTTTGAGAAAGCACACATCTATCGCAGCAACCGTCCTGCTATTTGCAGTGACCCTGCGCCACCCCAATCCTTAATTGATTACGCCAAAACCATAGGTTGTGATCTCTGGCTATTCGGGCGCGACTTCAACTATTCAGGCGATCGCCAGCAATGGGCGTTTGCCGGGCGCCAGCAACGGCGCAATGCGCTGGCCTATCCCGCACTGCGAGGCGCCAATCAACTGCTCAATGCCGCGGGCGCCTTGGCTGCGCTTGAGGCCTTGCGTGAGCGCCTAGCGGTGCCGCAGCAGGCCGTGCGTCTTGGCTTGCTGCAAGCGTCCTTGCCTGGGCGGTTCCAGATCTTGCCTGGTCAGCCGACCGTGATTCTTGATGTGGCACACAACCCACACGCGGCTGCTGTTCTTGAAAAGAATCTGGGCAATATGGGATTTCATCCTTATACCTACGCTGTGTTCGGGATGCTGTCTGACAAGGATATCGCCGCTGTGGTCAAGCACATGGCCCCCCGCATCGATCACTGGTTTTGTGCGGGCTTGCCCGGCGCTCGGGCGTTAAGCGCCGAACAGTTAGCAGCCAAAGTGAAAGAATCTATCGCAGGTCATCAAACGAGCGGCGAGGCCGAAGTTGCCGTGAGCCAGTTCCCCTCAGTGGCCGAAGCACTCGCAGCCGCCCACAAACTCAGTAAGCCGGATGATAGAATCATCGTATTCGGATCGTTTCTGACTGTCGCGGGTGCACTGCAAGCCAGCGGGAGGTCAACATAAACGCTTTTCGCCGTTGTCAGGCGCTTTTCGGGTCTGTCTTTTTTTTGAGTCAGGGTGTTTGAATCAATGGGACTATTTTCCAGAAAAGATAGTGCAGCACCACGTAAGCCTCCGGGTAAGGTGCGCCCCTCTGTGTCGAGTGAGGCTCAGGCGGCTGATCTGCGCGTCAGAGCTCGCCGACGCTTGGCGGGTGCCGTCGCCTTGGTGCTGGCTGCCGTTGTGATACTTCCCATGCTGCTTGACTCTGAACCCACGCCAGTCTCAAATAAAATCCCGATCAAAATCCCTGATCGCAATGCGCCTTTTCAGCCTAATCTAAGCGACCCGGTGGCCGCCAATAGTTCGGCAACGCCCGCTTCGCCAGATGCCTCTTCGACAGTGGCGCCACCAACTACCTCGGCTCCGACTACTACAACGCCACCCAAGCCTGAGGTCAAGCCTGAGGTCAGGCCACCTCCAGCGGCGGCTAAAGTTGAACCGACTAAACCCACACCTAACCCGCCCGCTGGGGTTCGCTCAGACGACGGCGCACGGGCGGTTGCCTTGCTAGAAGGGCGCCCAACAGCAGAGTCCTCTAGCCCACCAGGCTCGGCTACAACACCCAAGGCGCCCACCCGTGGCAACTTTGTTGTGCAGGCAATGTCGCTTGACGCAGCAGCTGACGCACAAACTCAAAAAAATAAATTGTTGGCGGCAGGCGTAGGCAACGCTTTTGTCGATGGCCCGGTCGATGTCAATGGTAAAGCCAGGTACCGCGTACGAGTGGGGCCGTTTCCTTCTCGCGAAGCTGCGCAAGCTGCTCAGACCCGTCTGCGCACGCTTGGGTATGACGGCGCCTTTATTGCAACGCAGTGACCGGGTTTGATTTTGTTGTGCTAGGCGTGCTGGGCGTTTCGGTCGTGTTAGGCCTGATTCGCGGGCTGCTCAAAGAGGTTTTGTCGCTCGCGGCCTATGCCTTTGCCTTTATTGCGGCGATTTGGTGGGGCCCACGCGGTGCTGACTGGCTAGCAAGCTGGATCGCTCAGCCGTTTTTGCGCATGACCTTAGCCTACGTCGGTGTGTTTATTGTCGTGTTGTTGTCGATTGGGGTGGTCAATATGACGTTATCGGCCTTGATTGATAAAACGGGGTTGACCCCGGCAGATCATGGCTTGGGTGCAGTGTTTGGTTTGGCGAGAGGCGTTTTGTTTGTGTTGTTACTTGTGACGGTGGCCGGCTATACGCCACTCCCCGAAGAGCCGTGGTGGAAGCAGGCCATGTTCTCAAAGCAAGTCGTCGGGGTCGTGCAGCAGATTAAATCGCGCGTACCAGAGCCAATTCGCGAGTGGTTGCCCTATTAATTACGGCAATATGCTTAAGGTCGTAGGTTGCCAGACCGGGTACAAAATAATTTAAACGTGGCGGTTTGCTTGACCAAGTACGACAGAATTTAAACGTGGTTTAACGGTTATCAGGAAAGTACATGTGCGGAATTGTTGGTGTGATTGGTCGTGGTCCTGTCAATCAGCTTTTGTATGACAGCTTGCTGCTCTTGCAGCACCGCGGTCAGGATGCTGCAGGTATTGCCACCTCA
>CAMCII010000322.1 GCA_945874505.1 Bordetella parapertussis
TCGAGTTCAGCACCGACCTGTTCGTGCAAGCAAGCATTGAGCGCTTAGCCCTTCAATTCAGGCAATTGCTGACTGCCATGTGCGACCAGCCAGCCCGTTCCATTTTTAGCCTGCCCCTGCTCAGTCACGAACAATTGCAAGACGATACCTATACCGCCCCGGCGTGGCCTCTGCAACCCCGGTCTGAGCAGTCGGTGCTTGAACTCTTTGCGTCAGCCGTCGCCACGCGTCCTCATCAACGCGCACTTGTATGCGCTAAGCGAGCACTCTCTTTCGCTGACTTAAACTCAATGGCCAATCACTTGGCCCACCAACTCAGGCAAGCGGGTGCGCGCTCTAATACCGTGATCGGTCTGCATGCCGAGCCCAGCCTTGAGATGATTGTTGGAATCTTAGGCATACTGAAAGCGGGCGCGGCGTATTTGCCGCTGCTACCCGACACACCGTTTGAGCGCCTGCAGATGATGTGCAGGCAAAGCCAAGCGAGTTGGGTACTGGATGCAACCCAAGTGCTTGAGCCGCTAGGGGGAACGCAGCACTGGCCCCTTAAGCTAGAGAACTTGAATCAGACTGAAACATCAAGCGCCGATCCAGCTTGGGCTGTTGAGCCTGAGTCTATCGCTTATGTCATCTACACCTCGGGCTCGACCGGTCAACCCAAAGGCGTGATGGTCAGTCACGCAAATTTATACCATTCAACCCTCTCTCGCCTGACCTATTATCAACGTCCTTTGAGTGGTCAGCTTCTGCTACAACCCTTTTCGTTTGATGTCGCAAGCGGAAACATCTTTTGGACGCTCTGCGCTGGCGGCACACTCTTTCTTGAGCCGCGCAACTTGGCACAGGATTCGCACCAACTCTTAGAGCGGCTGCGCCAAACGCAGGCCTCGCATTTAGTCTTATTGCCACTTCTGTACGCGCCGCTACTTGAAATCGCCACCGAAACCGAGCTTAAGCATCTGAATACGGTGATCGTCGGCGGTGAACAGATGTCGATCGATTTGGTGACGCAACATCACTCACGTGTATCCCACGCGGCGCTGTATCACGAGTATGGGCCAACCGAGACAACGGTCATGTGTTCGGTCCACAACTTGACGCCCCCCGTGCTTCAAGACCGACGACAGATTCCGATTGGCAAGGCGCTAGCGCCAAGTCAACTCTATTTGCTCGATAGCTACCTGACCCCTGTTCCCTACGGCATTGCCGCTGAGCTGTATATTGGGGGCCCTCAAGTGAGCCTTGGGTACCAACAACAACCTGCGCTGAGCGCCGAAAAGTTCTTACCCGATCCTTTCTCAGGGCAGCCAGGCGCTCGAATGTATCGGTCAGGTGACCTCGCCCGTCGGCGCGCCGATGGTAGTATCGAATTCATCGGCCGACAAGACCAGCAAATCAAGATCCGTGGCTTTAGAGTCGAACTCGGTGAAATCGAGGCAAACTTGAAAAGCGATCCTGCCATTGCAGAAGCTGCAGTCGTAGCGCTTGAGCAAGGCAGCAGCAAGCGGTTGATCGCTTATCTTGTTCTAGGTATGCAAGGGCATCATTACACAGAGCAAGCGCTCAAGCAACGACTCGCGACCAAACTTCCCGACTATCTCATCCCAAGCGCTTTTGTCCTGCTAGATAAGCTCCCGCTAACTACCAACGGAAAACTCGATCAGCGCGCACTTCCTCCACCTTCGATCGATCTCGCAAGCACTGCACACGTTGTGCCCGCATCTGCGCTCGAACATCAACTCGTCAAGATCTGGCAAGACGTCCTAAAGCTGCCCGTCATCGGCATCGACGACAACTTCTTTATGCTCGGCGGAGACTCAATTTTAAGTCTACAGATCATCAGCCGGGCGACACGACTAGGAATCGGACTATCTGTCAAACAGTTATTTTTGCATCAAACTATTCGCAAACTGGCGTCGGTTGCAACTTCAGTACAGCACCTACAGGCCGAGCAAAAGGCGTACGTCGGTGCCTTTTCTTTGAATCCAATTCAGCGATGGTTTTTCCAGAACGATCCTGCCAACGTCAATCATTTCAATCAAGCACAGCTATTAAACATCAACGCAAGTTTGACTGATCGTCAACTCAGCGCAGTCTTTGAAGCCTTGAGTCGACAGCACGATATGTTGCGTTCTCGTTACGCAAAGAATGGACAGGACATTGAGGCAACCGTTCTGCCAGACACTCAAGCCGTTGATTTTTTTTCAATTAACCTCAGCCATCTTCAAGGACAGCCTCAACGTGCAGCGCTTGAAAAAGAGGCTCTTCTTGCACAGCAAGGACTGAGTATTGCTGAAGGCCCTCTTTGGTTGGCGCGACGCTTTTATATGGGCAACGGCCCAGACCGTCTTCTTTGGATCATCCATCACCTAGCTGTGGATGGTGTTTCGTGGAGAATTCTTTTTGAAGACCTTGAGGCCGGTTTAAAGCAAATCACGCAGGGCCAGCCGATCGCATTTTTTCCCAAAACGTCGTCTTTGCCGCTTTGGAGTGAGCGACTGATACGCCATGCGACCACCGCACAGATGATGCTCGAACTAGACTACTGGCGTATACAGGCAAAGGCTGCTCAACAGCCTCTGCCGTATGACTATCCGCTCGTCACAGCGCATGACAACACCCTGAGCAGTATCAACACGGTCGACTCGATCCTACCTGCTGCTGTCAGCACTGCCCTGCTTACCGAAGCAACGCATTTCTATCGCGCGCAAATTAACGATCTTTTGCTGGCAGCTTTATTACTGACGTTTACACGATGGACACACAACGATCAGTTACAAATTACCCTTGAGGGGCACGGACGTGAAGACCTTTTTGAAGATGTCGATCTAAGTCGAACAGTCGGTTGGTTTACCAGCGGCTTTCCTGTGATTTTGCAGAGCGATGCAATATCGGGCATGCCGGCAGCGAAGCTCGCGCATTTGGTTCGCGACATCAAAGAATTATTGCGTGCGGTCCCGCATCATGGCGTTGGTTTCGGAGTACTGCGCTATTTACACCCGGATCCCTTGGTCGGTGAAGCGCTCGCGCCTGCGGGCCGCATACCAGTCAGTTTCAACTATCTTGGTCAATTTAAAGATTCAGATACGCATCAATTTCTATTAGACGAAGCACCTGAAAGCGCGGGTCAGGAACAAAGCCCCCTCGGTTTGCGCAATGCTGAAATTGAAATCAACGGGGCTTACCACAAAGGTGCCCTGCAGTTCACCTGGTCTTTTAGCGATCGTCTGCACCTGCCCTCTACCATCCAACACCTAGCTAATCACTTTCAAGCGTCTTTAAAATCTTTGGTGGATTTCGCTCAACAGCAGAACTCTTTGACAGCCTATGCCGTTTCTGAATTTCCTCTGGCAAAGCTTACGCGTGAAACCTTAGATCGTTATTGCCTAAACCTACGAAGCCCCATCCAAGACATCTATCCTTTATCACCGATGCAGCAAGGAATGTTGTTTCACAGCGCGTTAAACAACAACTCTGGTGACTACATCATTCAACTCACGTGTCGCATTGAAGGCGCGTTCAACTTAACTGCGTTTGAGCGGGCATGGCAAGGGCTTCTTAAGCGGCACGAAAGTCTGCGTGCACGTGTATTTACCGAGCTGTCCGCTACGCCATTGCAAGTCATTATGCAAACCGCATCATTGCCTTGGGCTGTGCTCGACTGGCGCGACCTACCCGGTAACATCCAGAATGACCGTTGGGCAGCGCTGGTTGAGCAAGATCGTCACACTGACTTTGATACTTCAGTGGCACCGCTGATGCGCTGTACGATTGTTCGTCTTAGCGATCAGGCGTGGCTCTTTTTATGGAGCCATCACCATATGCTGACTGATGGCTGGTGTTTGCCAATTTTGACGCGCGAAGTGTTTCAGCTCTACCAAACCATGGTAACGGACAATACCAGCGTGTTACCGGCTGCACCCCAATACCGAGACTACATCGCTTGGTTGGCCTCTAGGGATCTAGAGCTCGCCTGCAAGTACTGGCAAGAACAACTCGGGACTTTTGCTACGCCGACTCGTTTAACCATTGAACACCCTTCTCAAACGCGAAGCATTGAAACCGGTCTGCAGCCCAACTACCAATCAAACGATTTTGAGCTGCCGGTTGATACCAGCGATGCTCTGCGAGGCCTTGCTCAAACTCACGGCCTGACCCTCAGCAATTTGATACAGGGCGCATGGGCTGTTTTATTAGGCCGCTACAGCGGTTCAAACGACGTCGTTTTTGGAGTGACCGTCTCAGGACGACCGCCAGAATTGCCAGAGGTCGGCGCGATCATCGGTTTGTTTATTAATACCTTACCCGTGCGGGTTGAACTTAAGCCTCAACAGAGGGTTTCTGAACTGTTGAATGGTTTAAAAGAAGAGCAATTAACGAGAGAAGAATTTGCCTACACGCCCTTGGTTGAGGTGCATCGCTGTTCGGGCCTTGGTGCCCAACAAGCGTTGTTTGAGTCGATTGTTATTTTTGATAACTATCCCGTTGATCAAGCACTCAGCCAAGAGCTAGAGACGTTGCACATTACGCAGATACAAGTGCGCGAGCAAATTAGCTCTGCGTTGACCTTGATGGCGTCCCCTGGTCGCAGCCTACCCTTTAAGCTGCTTTGGGACAGCAC
>CAMCII010000323.1 GCA_945874505.1 Bordetella parapertussis
CGGGCAATGTCTTCAGCCGCACCTTTGAACTCCATGATGGTCACAGCTTCGGCAATGAGCTCAGAGGCCATGGGGCCAATGATGTGCACACCTAACACTTCGTCGGTTGCGGCATCTGCCAAGATTTTGACGAACCCTGTGGTGTCACCTAAGGCGCGCGCCCGACCATTAGCCAAGAACGGAAAGCTACCCGCCTTATAAGCCCGACCACTAGCTTTGAGCTGTTGCTCGGTTTCACCCACCCAAGAAATCTCGGGTGAGGTGTAAATGACCCAAGGGATCGTATTGAAATTGACATGGCCAAGTTGCCCACCCATACGTTCGGCAACCGCGACACCCTCTTCTTCGGCTTTATGCGCCAACATTGGGCCGCGCACCACATCGCCGACAGCCCACACGTTTGGCAAGTTGGTTTTGCAATCAGCATCGACCATCACAAAACCACGCTCATCGAGTTGCAAGCCAACCGCATCAGCCTGCAGGCCACCGGTGTAGGGCACACGCCCAATCGAGACAATCAGTTTATCGACCACAAGCTTTTGTTCAGCACCTGCTGCGTCGGTATAGGGCACGGTGACGCTTTTAGCGCCGGCCTGAATCTCACCCAGCTTAATGCCGGTTTGAATCGCCAGGCCCTGCTTGGTAAAGATCTTCAGTGCTTCTTTTGCGACCTGCTGATCCACTGCTGCCAAAAATTCTGGCATCGCCTCTAGCACGGTGACCTCAGCACCTAAACGGCGCCAGACGCTACCCATTTCTAAGCCAATCACACCAGCGCCAATCACACCGAGTTTTTTAGGGACGGTCGAAATATTCAGTGCACCGTCATTAGACAAGACTTGCTTCTCGTCGAACGGAAGGCCCGGCAGTTCGCGCGCCGAAGACCCCGTGGCGATCACCACATGCTTGCCAACGATTTCGGCTGTTGTGGTCCCGCTGACGTTAATCGCCCAGCCGCCCTCTACCTTGCCAGTGAAGGCACCTTTGCCATGAAAGAACGTGATCTTGTTCTTTTTAAACAAATACAAAATGCCATCATTGTTTTGCTTCACAACATTGTTTTTGCGGCCAAGCAACTGTTCGAGATTCAGGTTGACGCCTTTGACCTCAATGCCATGCTCTGCAAAATGATGGTTGACCTGATCGAAGTGCTCTGAAGACTGCAGCAAGGCCTTAGACGGAATACACCCGACATTGGTACAAGTGCCCCCAGGAGCTGGGCCGCCCTTACCGTTTTGCCAAGCATCAATGCACGCCACCGACATCCCTAACTGGGCCGCACGAATCGCAGCGATATAGCCGCCGGGGCCCGCACCGATCACTACAACATCAAATTGAGTAGACATGAATATCTCGGTTTAGATTTCGAGTAACAAGCGTTGTGGATCTTCGAGCGCTTCTTTCATCGCAACCAAACCCAAGACTGCTTCGCGGCCATCAATAATGCGATGGTCGTATGACATTGCCAAGTAATTAATCGGCCGAATCACAATCTGGCCCTTTTCGACCACAGCGCGCTCTTTGGTGGCGTGCACGCCCAAGATCGCTGACTGAGGAGGATTGATGATGGGTGTGGACAACATCGAGCCAAACACCCCACCGTTTGAAATTGAGAAGGTGCCGCCAGTCATCTCTTCGATACCAAGCTTGCCCTCTGAGGCGCGCTTGCCAAAATCGGCGATTGTTTTTTCGATTTCGGCGATCGAGAGCTGATCAGCATTGCGCAGAATCGGTACCACTAGGCCACGTGGGCTGCCAACCGCGATACCAATATCAAAATAACCGTGATAGATGATGTCTTTGCCGTCGATCGAGGCATTTAAGACAGGGTAACGCTTGAGCGCTGCAACGGCGGCTTTGACAAAAAATGACATAAAGCCGAGCTTAACGCCATGCTCTTTCTCAAATTTGTCTTTGTACAAGTTGCGCAGATCAATCACGCCTTGCATGTTGACTTCGTTAAACGTCGTGAGGATCGCGTTATCTTGCTGCGATTGCAACAAACGCTCGGCGACACGAGCGCGCAAGCGGCTCATGGGCACGCGCTGCTCGGGGCGACCACCAAGAGATTGTGTCATTGGCACCGAGGGGTTTGCCAGCGGCGCAGCCTTAGCTGGCGCAGCAGCCGGAGCGGCCGAAGCACCGAGCGCATCGCCCTTAGTAATACGACCGTCGCGACCTGAGCCTGAAACGCTTGAAGCTGCGACGCCTTTTTCAGCAAGAATCTTGGCTGCTGCAGGAGACGCCACACCAGCGCTGCCCGCAGAGGCAGCTATGGGTGCTGCGACCGCGGCTGGAGCCGCTGCAGCGGTATTGACTGGCGCAGCTGCCACTGCAGCAGCTTTACCAGCTGTATCGATCCGAGCAATCACCTCGCCCGCTACCACCATGCTGCCACCGGCGCGCACGATTTCTGTCAACACACCCGAAGCAGGTGCGGGCACCTCTAGCACCACTTTATCGGTTTCAACTTCAATCAGAATTTCGTCAGCGGTGACTGCCTCACCAGGCTTTTTCTTCCAGGTTAACAACGTTGCTTCAGATACAGACTCAGACAGTTGGGGCACAACTACTTCGGTGATTGCCATTTTTTTTCCGTGAGGGATCGTAGTATTTCGGTAAATTTGCTTAGGCTAGGTTATTTAGTCAACATGAACACTTTGAACTTGCCAAAGGCTTGATCAACCAAAGCCTTTTGCTGTTCTTGATGCTTGGCTAAATAACCAACAGCGGGCGAGGCAGACGCCGGGCGACCGGCATAACCCAGCTTTTGGCCAGCTGACATGTTTTGGTACAGATGGTGTTGCACGTAAAACCAGGGGCCCTGATTTTGCGGCTCGTCTTGCACCCAGACCACTTCAGTTGCCTTGGGATACTTGCGCAACTCGGCCTCAAAGGTTTTGTGGGCGAAGGGATAGAGCTGCTCAACGCGAATAATCGCAACAGAGTCGTCTTTACGATCAGCACGACCATGCACTAAATCGTAATAAACTTTGCCCGAGCACACCAAGACACGCTTAACCGAAGCCGCTTTGATCTGCGCATCGAGCTCGGGGATGATTGGCTGAAACCGGCCAGTAGACAGCTCTTTGAGCGCAGAGCCTGCATCTTTATTACGGAGCAGTGACTTCGGCGTCAAAATGACCAAGGGTTTACGGAACTGGCGCACCATCTGACGGCGCAACAAATGGAAAATCTGTGCCGCCGTGGTGGGTTGCACAACCTGAATATTGTTGTCGGCACACAGTTGCAAGAAGCGCTCAATGCGAGCGGATGAATGCTCAGGCCCTTGACCTTCGTAACCGTGCGGCAGCATCAGGGTCAAACCAGACTGACGACCCCACTTGGCCTCGCCGGACACGATGAACTGGTCAATCACCACTTGCGCACCATTCACGAAGTCGCCGAACTGGGCCTCCCAGATCGTCAGGGTGTTGGGATCCGCACAAGAGTAACCGTACTCAAAACCTAACACGGCCTCTTCGGACAAGACCGAGTCAATCACCGTAAACGGTGCCTGCTCAGCAGAGACATTTTGCAGCGGAATATAAGTGCCATCATCCCAGCGCTCACGGTTTTGATCATGCAATACGGCGTGACGGTGGGTGAACGTGCCACGACCAGAGTCTTGGCCTGTAATACGAATCGCATAGCCAGCTTTCACCAGCGTTGCAAAAGCGAGATGCTCGCCCATTCCCCAGTCAAGGTTTTGCTCGCCACGTGCCATCGCACGACGATCATTGAGCAACTTTGTCACCAGCGCGTGAGGCGTGAACCCCGCAGGCGTCTGTGTCAGTGCTTCACCGATACTTTTGAGTTCAGCTAACGGCACACCTGTGTCAGCTTGATCGGTCCACTTCGCATTTAAGAAAGGTGTCCAGTCAATGGCGTATTTACTTTTGTAATTTGTTAAGACAGGCTCGATCGTGCGCTGGCCGTCTTCCATGTACTGGCGATAATCTTTGACGAGTTGATCGCCCTCGCCTTCTTTAAGCACACCCTGTGCAGTCAGTTTGTCTGCATAGAGCTTACGCGTGCCAGGATGCGCGCCAATGCGCTTGTACATCAAGGGCTGCGTCAGCGAAGGGGTATCCTGTTCGTTGTGACCGAGTTTACGAAAGCACACGATATCCACGACCACATCGCGACCAAATTTCATTCTGAAATCGAGTGCCAGGCGGGTGGTAAACGCAACTGCCTCAGGATCATCACCATTTACGTGAAACACGGGCGCTTCGATCATTTTTGAGACGTCAGTGCAATAGATGGTCGAGCGTGTATCGCGCGGATCTGAAGTGGTAAACCCGATCTGGTTGTTAATCACGAGATGGATCGTACCGCCAGTACCATAACCGCGGGTCTCGGCCAAGTTGAGAGTTTCCATGACCACGCCCTGCCCTGCAAACGCAGCGTCGCCATGCACCAGCACGGGCAACACTTGCTTGTAGCCGTCGACACCGCGACGCTCTTGGCGCGCGCGCACACTCCCCTCAACCACTGGATTGACGATTTCAAGGTGCGAGGGGTTAAACGCGAGCGACAAATGCATTGGGCCCCCGCGTGTAGACAAGTCGCTTGAAAAACCGTTGTGGTATTTCACATC
>CAMCII010000324.1 GCA_945874505.1 Bordetella parapertussis
CCCCACGAATCAACCTTGGGCTCCCAGCACAGCAGCAATTCATTCCATTGTTGTTCAACACCGACTGCTTGCGCAAGATTGATATTGGGGATCACACCTTGATGCAAGAGTAGTTGCGTGGCAGCTAGCGTCTCGGTACGACCACCCGCAGTAAAACGAACGCTTTGCAAAGCTTGATTATTTTGGCCGTTTCCTTCTTGGGCATGTCCTTCTTGGGCGTCACCTGGCAACGCTTCTAGCGCCGTCACGCCTTTCACAATTCGAACTTGAGCTTTCACTTCACGCAAAAGCTTCAAGCCTTTGACAAGATAGGGTGACGTCAAAAACCCCCACGCGTGACGCAAGGCTTTACCTAAACGTCCAGGCGGTGTCGTATCAAGCAACGCGTCGACCTTGATCCCTGCATTCAAATATTGCCAGGCGACAAGATACAACAGCGGCCCACAGCCCGCCAGTATCGTCCCCTTGCCAGGCACAAGCCCAGAAGACTTCAATAACACTTGCGCAGCACCTGCTGTCATCACGCCCGGCAAGGTCCACCCCGGGATCGGAAACGGACGCTCTTGTGCGCCTGTAGCCAACACGATCTGTTTAGCGTGCAACATACGCGCCTCGCCCGCAACCGAATAGCCAACTTCAAAACCCTGCGTGGCATCGGCCACCGTCATTTGCGCCACCGCCCAAACCGTTGCGCCGGGCAGGTACTGGGCCCCAGATTGTTTGAAGGGCTCGAGCAGCGATTCACCATGCCAATAATCTTCGCCCAAGATTTTTCGATTGAGAATCGGCGTGGATGTCATCGCACGATAAATCTGCCCACCGGGCGCAGCCTGCTCATCTAACAAGATTGTTGCAACACCTTGTTGCGCGGCCGTGGTGGCAGCAGCCAGCCCTGCGGGGCCCGCACCTACGACTAACAGCTCGCAATGTGTCGTCGCAATCATGCTTGTACCTCACGTGCGCCTTGTTGGCGTTCGATTTTCATGCCACTGCGCACGGGGATCATGCAACCCTGTTGATTAGGTTGGTCATCGATCATCACCAGGCAGTCGTAACAAATACCCATCAAACAAAACGGGCCACGCGGCACATCTTTAACAGCCGTGTCACGGCACTCGTTGAGCCCTGCCGCTAACAAGGCCGCTGCAACGCTATCGCCAGCGCGACACTGCACGGCTTCACCGTTGATGGTGACGACCACTGGCGCAAGCGCTAAGGCTTGCTGCGCTTCAGGCAGCCTGTTGAACATGAAACCTCCGAGTTGAAAAAGGAGCCATCGTATCGGGCAGCGCACCGTCAATCACCATGGGGGCAATCCGCAAGGCGTGCGCGGCGGCCAAGGTGACGCCACTATGGCAAGTGGCTACAAACGCGCCAGGGTGCGTGGCAGATTGTTCGTAAATAGGAAATCCGTCTTTAGACATCACGCGCAACGCAGACCAAGAGCGCACCACACGCACGTGCTTGAGCGCTGGCATCGTGCGGACCGCACGATCGGCCAGCGTCGCCAACACAGGCAAACCAACGATGCCATCGACGTAGCCCGCCTCTTCTTGCGAATCGCCAATCAGCCAGGTGCCCTCGTCCATCTGGCGCAGGGTGCTGAAGGGAGTGTGCAACATTCGACGGGTACGCTCAAGCACGACGATCTGCCCGCGCTGAGGCCGCACTGGGATAGAGAGGCCCACCTTGTTACCTAGCATCTGATTATTTAAACCTGACGCCAACACCACTTTGTGCGCACGAATCACGCCATGTGGTGTCGTCATTTCAAAGACACCATTTTTTTGTTCAATCTCGCCTACTGGGTGTAGCGGCAAATAATCGACCTTTTGGCGATCAAAAGCCGTATGTAACGCGCGTAACATCTTCAAGGGATTGGCGACGCCATCGACAGACGTATGCGTGGCACCTAACACCTCGGGGCCAATCCCTGGCACCAGATCTTTAAGCTCTTTGTGATCGAGCATTTTCCAGTCATATTGCACCATACCGGGCTGGCCCATCAGCGTGGTCATGAACTTAATGCGTTGTTCGTATTCTTCTTCGTTTAATACGGGATGCAAGCCACCTTGCTGCTCGAGACCAACCTCTAAACCCGTGATCTCATTCAGCAGACGCGCCAACTCAGGCCACAAGGCTTGGGAGGACATGGTCCAGTGACCATAGGCCGGCATGCCCATGCCTTTGCTCTGCACCCACACTAAGCCAAAGTTACCGCGTGAAGCGCGAAAAGCGATATCGCCTTCGTCTAGCACCGCGACATGATCGACTTTTTGGCGCAGGCCAAACGCCACCGCCGAGCCGACTAAGCCACCGCCAATCACTAAGGCGTCGTACACCCCCTTGTGATGACGCGGCCGCGGCGGGGCAAGTGCCTCATGTTCTGTTGTGTTGCTCATTAAGCACGTCCCTTTCCAACAAAAAGTGTTTCAAGTCCGATGGCACGATCAAGAATAAAAATCGCAATCATAGTGATGTAAATCAGTGCGGCTGATACCGCGGTGACTAGCGGATCAATCGTATCTTCAATGTGCAAGAAAATTCGCACAGGCAATGTTGTGGTCGAAGGCGAGGCGATAAAAATCGACATCGTCAGTTCGTCAAAACTGGTGATAAAAGCAATCACCCAACCACTGACCACGCCAGGCATAATGAGAGGCAAAACGATACGACGAAACGTGGTCCAGGTAGACGCCCCCAGCGACAACGCGGCACGCTCAAGAGATGGATCAAGACCGGTCGCTGAAGCAAGTACCAGCCTGAGCGCATAGGGCATCACCACAATCGTATGCGCGACGACTAAGCCAAAATAGGTGCCTGACACCCCGATGCTGGTAAAGAACTTTAAAAAGGCCAAGCCCAGAACAATATGCGGGATCATCAAGGGCGATAAGAAAAATGCCATCAAGGCTTCTCGCCCGCGAAACTGATACCGAGCCGTAGCGAGCGCAGAGGGTATTGCAATCACAATCGCGATCGACGCAGAGATCAGGCCGAGTCCCAGGCTAAACACAAACGCATCCATGAACCGCGGGTTATTCAAGATCGCTTTGAACCAGCGAAGTGACAAGCCATTAACGGGTAACGAAATAAAGCCATCTCCCGTGAAGGCAACAGCACAGACCATGATGATTGGCGCAAGGATAAATAAAATGAAAAGCGTATGAAAAATTAAACCGATGGGGCCGTTGCGTAGAAACATGTGTGCCCCTTTAATTGAAGACCGCGCCGTAGCGCTTTTCGATTAAACGATTGGTCGAAATCAACACGACAATTGTCGCCACCAACAAAAGCATTGCCAGAGCCGCACCAAGTGGCCAGTTCAAGGTATTCAAAAACTCATCGTAGGCGGCGGTCGCGACTGTTTTCAGCCGCCGCCCGCCGACAATCGCGGGGGTAGCGAAGGCGCTAGCCGACATCGCAAACACCATGATCGAGCCCGATAAGATCCCAGGCATCACTTGCGGCACAATCACTCGCCTAATTACCGTGAACTGACTGGCGCCCAGCGATAACGCCGCAGCCTCAGTCGAAGGGTTGATTCGTTGCAACGAGGCCCACACGGCAATCACCATGAAGGGCACCATCACGTGGGTTAAAGCAATCCCTACGCCCAGATTGGAATACATCAAGCTCACGGGCCCCGAAGCTAAGCCCAAAGCTTGCAGGGCTTTGCTGATTAACCCTGTTGAGCCAAACAAAAGTGCCCACCCCAGTGTACGAACCACCACTGAAATCAAAAGCGGCCCCAACACCACCATCAAGAACAAGCCTTTCCAGGGATTGCGCATGCGCGACAACACGTAGGCCTCTGCGGTGCCAAGCACGATGCAGGCAAGTGTCACGGCCAAGGCCACACCAAAAGTGCGAGCGAACACTTCGTAGTAGTAGCTGTCGGTCAAGATTTCAAGATAGTTATTCAGCGAGAACGAAACTTGTATCCCACCGTAAAACTCGAAATTAAAAAAGCTGATCAAAAATACGCTGGCAAGCGGCGCAATTAAAAAGGTGGCGTAAAGCACCAGGGCTGGTGTACTCAGTAGCCAGGGCGCTTGCGTAGGTTTGATCGCCGTCATCGTTGACCAGCTAAGCTTTCAGCTGAGAGGTCAAGACTGCACGCATATCCTGCGCACGCCAACGCATATGCACAGCTGTACCTTCTTCTGGCACGGCGACGCCATCATTTTGTCGAATCACCAGAACATCACCGACCAACGTACTTACCTGACACAACCAGTGATTGCCCTGAAACACGCGCGTCTTCATGAGGCCTGGCAAAGCAGAGGGCTGTGCCTCTGTAAAAAGAATTTTTTCTGGGCGTACGAGCACGCTTCCTAGAGGCATCGGTACGCCGTCAAGTGGCAGCACAGCCTCACCAATCCGAATAGAGGGAGTCATTGCAGAGAGCTCTGCCTCAGTTTTGAAAATATTTGCCTTACCTAAAAAACCACCGACAAACTCAGACTGGGGTTGCTCATAGGCCGCAAACGGCTCAGCAATTTGTTCAACCCGGCCTTGGTTCATCACAACAATGCGATCAGACAAGGCAAGCGCCTCGGATTGATCGTGTGTCACCAATACCGTTGTCGTGCCAAGTGT
>CAMCII010000325.1 GCA_945874505.1 Bordetella parapertussis
ACATGGGCATCACGCATAAATCTGTTGGTGTGGTGCCACCGCGCGTCGGTAACCGCCACGGTGGGCTTGCGTTAGCGCCGTATAACGTTTACCCAGCAAAAGACGGGTATATTGCGATTGTTTGCGTGACTGAACCGCATTGGCTTCACTTGTTAGCGGCAATGGGTCGCGAGGATCTCAGTACAGATCCTCGGTTTGAAAGCAACAAATTACGTGTTGAAAATATTTCTGAGACAGACGCTGAGATCACGCTCTGGACAGAAAGCCTGCCACGTGCAGAGCTCTTTGCCTTGAGTAAAAAGTACGGTTTTCCGGCTGCACCGGTCCGCGATTTGCTTGAAGTCATGAACGACAAGCATATGCACGAGCGTGGCATGCTTGAATGGTTTGACGACAAAGAGTTAGGCCGCGTGGTGTTGCCACATACGCCCTTAATCATTCACGGGGCCGATCGTGTCAACACAATCGCCAGCCCAGATCTTGGTCAACACAACAAAGAGATTTATTCAGACTGGCTAGGGCTCACACCTACTGAGCTTGAGGCTTTATATAAAGAGGGCGTCATATGAAACGTTTTTTATACCAATTGTGGCTAAGCTGCTTGGGTTTGTGTTTGATACCCAGCTTCAGTTATGCACAAAAAACCGACTACCCGACACGCCCGGTTAAGGTGATTGTGCCGTTTTCGGCCGGTAGCGGTGCCGATCACGCCTCACGTTTTTTTGGGGATTTGCTGGCAAAGCAGCTGGGACAAAATTTTTTGGTTGAAAACAGAACCGGCGCTGCGGGTATGTTGGCGATGAACACAGTGAAGGCTGCGCCCGCCGACGGATACACGATTTTGATGGGTAGTAACTCGCTGATGGCAGTGAACCCCATCATGCTCAAAGAGCTCACCTATGATGCCGTCAAAGACTTCAAACCGATTGGCGGCTTAACGCGTGGCGTGAATGCGATTGTGGTCGGAAAAGATTCAAAATATCAATCGTTCACCGAACTTCTTACCGCGGCCAAGACCTCAGCTGTACCACTGAATGGCGGTACGTATGCGTTGGGGTATGAGTTGGCGCTTGCCTGGTTGGCTAACGTGGCAGGCGTGAAATTTGAAAATATTTTGTACAAGGGCCTAGGCGAGATCATGGTGAGTCTGCTAGGCGATCAGTTAGATTTTGGCATCGTGAGTTTTAACGGTGCTGCGCCACTATTGAAGGCAGGGAAGTACAGAGCCCTAGCGTTATCATCCGATCGGCGCCACCCAGATTTTCCAGAGGTGCCGACGATCGCTGAAAGCGGTTTTCCAGAGTTTACAAACTACACCTGGACATCGTTTTACGTTCGAAGCGACACGCCTGAGCAGATCACCAATAAACTCGAAGAGACGCTCCAAACCGTCTTAGCCACACCCTTAGCAAAAGAATACGCAGACCAGGTGCTGGTCGAGTTGATGCCTTTAAAGGCTGACAAAATGAGGCAGTATCAACTTGAAGAAATCGCGCGCTTTGCCAAGATTGCCAAAGAGGCTGGCCTCAAACCAAAGTAAAGAGCGGGTGGGGCAGCTCATCGTAAGCATAGGGATTGATTTAACGTAAAAAAAGTTAGGGATTGATTTAACGTAAAAAAGTGTTCACCACAATTTATCAAAACAACGATCAGGAGACTGTATGACAACGACTCTGCGTGCATGGCTTGTACTGTTTGTTTTCTTAACGAGTTGCTTTACCGGCGTAAACGTCACCGCGCAAAACTATCCAAGCAAACCAGTCACGATTATCGTGCCTTATGGCCCAGGCAGCGGCAACGATATGATTTCGCGTGAAATCGGGCAACGCTTGTCTGAACAACTAGGCGTGACCTTTGTGGTTGAGAACAAGGCAGGCGCGACCGGCAACATTGCGATGGATTACACAGCTCAGGCGAAGCCTGACGGCTACACGATGATCTTGACCAGTACCAGCAGCATTATTTATCAGGTCTCGAACACGATTCGAACCACCATGTCGAAAGACTTCACACCGATCGCGTTTGTGGCAGGCCTGCCTTACGTGCTGGCGGTGCCACCTAGCGTGCCAGCAAAAACGCTTAAAGAGTTGGCGGCGTTAGCCAAGGCCAAACCTGGCGAAATGAATTACAACGGGCCGGCTGGCAGTATGTCAGCCTTTTTAGGCTCGCTGTTTAAATCTGGTGCTGGTGTTGATATGGTGATGGTGCCCTACAAAGCCACCTCAGATGCCCAAGTCGATGTATTAGCAGGGCGTATTCAGCTTTGGATCACCACCTCGGCCTCTGCCTTACCCCTCGTCAAGGGGGGTAGAGTCACAGCGTTGGCCGTGACAGGTGAAAAACGCTTGGGTGCATTGCCTGACGTGCCCACCGCAATCGAAGCCGGCTTTCCGACCATGACCCCTGACATTTCGTTCTTTTTATTAGGCCCTGCCGGGATCCCCGCAGATATCGTCACAAAGCTCAATACAAACGTCAATATGGCGCTAAAGACGCAGCTGATGCAAGATCGCTTAGCTAGTTTTGCGACAGCAATCAAGATGGGTAGCCCAGACGATGTGAAGAACCATATCGCTAGCGAAACAGCGCGCTGGCAAGCAGCCGTCAAAAACGAAGTACTTTCAAAATAGGATTTTAAGATGATTGATGCAGTGACCTATGAGCAAGACGGCGGCGTTGTCACACTGACGCTCAACGAGCCGGATACGCGTAACGCCTTATCGCCAGCCATCATTGACGCGATTGTTGCCCATGTTGCCAGAATCAATGCTGATCTTTCGGTTGGCTGCGTGATTTTGACGGGTGCAGGCGAGGGGTTTTCGTCTGGCGGTAACGTTAAAAAGATGAAAGACCGCGCAACCGAAGAGAAACCTAAAACACCAACCGAAGTGCGTCGCTTTTACAACGAAGGCATTCAGCGTATTCCTTTGGCGCTTTACAACCTTGAAGCCCCCTCAATCGCGGCCGTGAACGGTGCAGCGATTGGTGCTGGGCTTGACTTAGCGACCATGTGCGACATCCGTATCGCGGCGCGTAGCGCCAAGTTTGGCGAAAGCTTTTTGCGCGTAGGCTTGTTATCCGGTGACGGCGGGGCCTGGTTTTTGCCACGCGCCGTGGGCTTGTCTAAAGCCTACGAAATGACCTTTACCGGTGATTTTATTGATGGCGACGAGGCAGCTAAGATTGGCTTGGTATCGAAGGTTGTCGACGATGCCGTCCTAATGGACGAGGCCAGAAAGCTTGCGCAACGCATTGCATCGCACCCAGTGCAATCGTCACGTGCAAGCAAGCGTTTGATTCGCGATTCACAACACGTGCCGTTGCATACCTCGTTGGATATGGCAGCCGCTAATCAGGCGCTGGTGCAAACGACGCAAGATTACAAAGAAGCCATTTTGGCGTTTTCAGAAAAGCGTAAGCCAAAGTTCTCGGGTAACTGAGCGTTGGACGTGGCTCGCACGTAGCTGCTCGGTGCGTTGGTTATTCTTTCGTAGTACTCAAGCAGTAGCACTGTTTGAGTCACTGCCTGTTTATTCTGCGTCAGCACGCATAACCTCGCTTACTTTATGAGCGATGAATTTAAAAGAGACTGGTTGCCAAAGCATCTCGACGTGACCGACTGGTATCTCATAACGCCGCAATGGTTTAGTCGTATGAGGCTGCCAATTAAACGAGCCATCTGACAGCGTATTTTGTCCTGCATCCCGTGTGGCCCTGAAGAAAACGATCTCGGCTTGACAGCGACTGGGTGCGTGGTTTTTCGTCAGGCTACTTGTCGTGATCATATTTCTTAGGAAACTCATCACGTAGGTTTTGGGTGTGTCGAGTGGGATCATTCCAAGTTGTTCAAATTTTGTTTGGAAAAAATTAAACAGTTCATTGATTTCAAGAGGAAGCTCTTGCACTGTTGCGTCTTTAAGCAAACCTTTTAATGCTTCGGATATTTCGTCATTCTCTGGTTTCGACGCTACCTCAGGCTGTGGCGCTGTCGCAATGCTATCGAGTATGAATACACTAGATACCGTATCACCGCCTGCCTCAAGTTGCACCGCCGCTTCATGTGCAATGCTGCCGCCTAAAGAGTGTCCCAACAAGTAGTAGGGTCCGCTTGGCTGTATCTCTTTGATTGCTTTAATGTAAGTGCGTGCAGCTTGTCGAACAGTTTGATCGGTCTGCCCCTCATCATCGTCTACCCCTCTGGCCTGCAGTCCCCAAAGCGGCTGTTCTGCACCCAATTCGTCTGACAGGTTCTTATATACAGTTGAGATGCCACCGGCGGGAGGGAAACAAAATAGTGGAGGTAGGCTACCCGCCTTGTTCAACGGCAATAGAGGTTGATACAAGCGCTTGGCAGGGTAATTGGTTAATTGAGATGCGAATCCCTCTACGGTTGGGTATTCAAAGAGGGTGCGTAGCGCAAGCGCAAGCCCAGTGCAAGCCCGCAGCTGCGAGAGCAGGCGCATGGCGAGCAGCGAGTGCCCACCGAGCGCAAAGAAGCTATCGTCGAGGCCCACACGGGCAGCCCCGGTGAGCTCGGCAAAGAGGCTCGCCACGAGTCGCTCGTGTTCAGTGACGGGCGCGCGGTACTCCCCCT
>CAMCII010000326.1 GCA_945874505.1 Bordetella parapertussis
AAGCTGAATTATTCTTCGTTTGGTGAAAACACCACCAATCACTTTGCGGGTGAACTCTTTAAATCGCTCACTCAAATCAATACGCTGCACGTACCCTATAAAGGGAGTGGCCCTTCGATCATCGATCTGATCAGTGGGCAGATTCAATATTCGTTTGACGCACCTGCTGCGGTCATGGAGCAAGTGCGTGGCGGTCGGCTAAAGGCGCTCGCTATTGCAGGAACACAGCGACTTGCCAATGCTCCTAATATCCCGACCTTTGCAGAGCAAGGTTTAACAACTTTTACCGCTGGAACATGGTTTGGGATTCTGACGCCTAGTAAAACGCCACAGACAGTCGTTGATCGCCTCAACGCTGAGGTCAATGCGGTGCTCGCTTCGCCAGAACTATTGAAAGTCTTCGCTGACCGAGACATTGTGCCAGCGGGTGGCTCGGCGCAAGACTTTCGCACCTTTATCGTTTCTGAAACCGGAAAATGGAAAAAGCTCGCTCTCGAAGTCGGCATTCGGGCTCAATAAAGGGCTGTTGTCTTCTCTAAATTTTCAAATATTCTCATCCTCACTTTATGCGAACCCTTCTTAAAAACGCCACCCTGATTGATGCTGTTAACCCTCAGCCACGCCTTAACGCTTCTTTATTGGTTGAAGACGGACGCATCAAACAAATTTTGTCTGCGGCAGATTCGAATGCTTTACTCGACTGCGAGACCATCGACTTGACTGGACAGTTTTTACTTCCTGGTTTGTGGGATGTGCATATTCATCCAGACTATTTGTCGCCGACCGATATGCCGTTGACCGAACAGGTCACCTTATTTGGTAATCGGCTACAGGCCGCGATGACCGAGGCTGGCGTGACTGGTTTACGCTGCGCCGGTGCGCATGACTATATGGATGTTGCTTGGAAGCGTGCCTTTGACTCGGGTCAACACGTCGGCCCACGTTTATTTGCTGCCGGGCATTTTCTAACAACGACCGCTGGGCATTTTTTAACATCAGGACATGCGCTTGAGTGTGACGGCCCCTATGGTTTTGTGAAGGCCATCCGAGAGCAGATCAAAAATGGGGTAGACCATATCAAACTTAATCTTTCAGGCGGCATCATGGGCCCCGCCTGGGATTTGCACCGCCATTCGTTTTTATTAGACGAAGAACTCAAGGCGGCCTTTGATGTGTGTCGCTTGCGTGAATTTAAAGTCATGGCGCACGCCACCAACCCAGTTGCCGTCAAAAATGCGATACGGTTGGGTGCACATAGTATTGAACATGGTTATATTTTAGATGACGAGTGCATCGAACTGTTTTTGAAACATGATGCTTGGTATGTGCCAACGCTTGCGATTAGTCATCTCACTCCGCAACAAGCGACCAACTTTTGGGAGAGAGGCTGGCTCAAACAGCGTAACCTCTCTCACTCGTTGTGCTGCCGAGCAGACGCTGCAGCCGATGTGCACCAAGCGGGATTTCTCAAAGCACTTAAAGCAGGTGTCAAAATGGCACTCGGCTCAGACATCAGGCCACTAAAAGATGCCGCCCTACTCGAATTGGGTTTATGGGTGCGTGCTGGCGCTACGCCTTGGCAAGCTTTGCAGGCCGCGACCCGTTCGGGTGCCGCAATTTGCGGCGTAGGCGACGAACTCGGCACGGTTGAGGTCGGAAAAATCGCAGATCTGATTGTGGTTGGCGCCAACCCGCTCGACGACATTAACAACTTACGGGATCTTAAACTTGTGTTTAAAGACGGGCGTATTGTTTCTGATAAACGTAAGGCTTCAAAGGAGGCGACACAATGACTCAAGCACTGAACCATCTTTCTCGAGCGACTCGGTTTGCTTACCGCGCGCTCTGCGCATTTGCACTCGTTGGTAGTACAGTCTGCGCTGCACAAACTTGGCCAACTAAGGCGATCAAACTTGTGATTCCTTTTCCGGCGGGCGGTTCAACCGATATCGTCGGTAGACTGCTTGCCGAAAAACTCACGACAAGTCTGGGCCAAACGGTGATCGTCGAAAATCGGGCTGGCGCTGGCGGTACGACCGGTTCAGATGTTGTTGCGAAGGCTGCTTCTGACGGCTACACCTTGTTAATCGGCACGAGCAGCACACATGCGATTGCCCCAGCTTTATACCAAAGACTCTCTTACAACTCAATCAAAGATTTTTCGCCGGTTGCTCTAGTCGGCACTGCCACCATACTGTTGGTTACGCATCCGTCGCTGCCTGTTTCGTCGGTGACCGAGTTGATTGCGTTGGCCAAAAGTAAACCGGGTGAATTGTCTTTTGGCTCGACGGGTAACGGTAGTGTGTCTCACCTGACTGCTGAGTATTTCAAATCGACAGCCGGTATCGCGATTGAGCATATTCCTTACAAAGGAGATGCGCCGATGACAATTGATTTGGTGAGCGGTCGTATCTCATTGGCGTTTGGCACAGCGGTGGCTTTTTTACCTTATGTACAAAGCGGAAAACTTAAGGCCTTGGCAGTGACAAGCGCTCAAGCCTCACCAATCGCACCTACGCTTCCAACGGTCAGCGCATCTGGGTTAAGTGGTTTTGAGGCGCTGCAATGGTTCGGTGTCTTTGCGCCCGCCGGCGTCTCAAGCGCTATCGTCAAGCAGTTAAATACAGACGTCAACCGAGTCTTGCAATTAGCCGATGTTCGTCAAAAGTTTGAAAGCCTTGGCATCGAGATTTCGAACACAACACAAGAGCAGTTCGCACAGTTTATTCACGGCGAGAACGCAAAGTGGGCAAAGATTGTAAAAGCATCGGGTGCAAAAGTTGATTGAGTACTAGCTTCGTGTTTTAAGTCAATGGCTAAACGTAAGGGTTTTGATGCCTAGCTCAAGTTCAACTACGACTGTGATTGGTGCTGGTGTCGTTGGCTTATCAATCGCCTTGTATTTGCAACGTGCGGGACAGAGCGTGGTGGTGATTGATGCGTTGCCGCCAGCCAGCGCAGCCTCCTACGGAAACTCTGGTTTAATCAGTGGCGATACGGCCGCACCAATTGCCTTGCCGGGGATGCTAGGCAAGGTTCCGGGTTGGCTCTTTGATCGCTTGGGACCCTTGGTCATTCGCCCCTCTTATTTGCCTAAAGTGTTGCCGTGGATGCTTCGCTGGGTCGAGGCCAGTCGTATGTCCCGTGTGTTTGAGGTTTCAGATGCGATGCGCTCTTTGCACCGAGAGGCGATGAATTGCTGGCGCGAGCTGCTTGGACCAGAACATTTCAACGATCTGATTCGTACGGTTGGGCAGGTCAGAATCTGGGACGATGGCGTAGGTAGTGAATCCCAAATCGAATTAGCAATCTGCGAGCGTCATGGCATCAAGGCTGAAAGTTTGAGCGAAGATAATATTCGGCAGCTATATCCAGAGATATCTTCCAATATTAAAAGCGGAGTGTTGATTCCGAATAATGGCTATACGATTAACCCCCAGCGTTTGGTGCAAACACTGGGGCATTTGTTGGTTGCTGAGGGTGGGCTTATTTTGACAGAACGAGTCTTAAAAATTATTCCACATTCGGGCCGTCAAGGGTTCATGCTGATGACCAATATCAACAACCACGATGCGGGTCAGGTGGTGGTGGCGAGTGGAGCCTGGAGCCGAGCGCTGCTTGAGCCTCTAGGGATCAAAGTGCCACTCGAAACGGAACGAGGCTATCACGCGATGATGCCTTCGGCAAACATTGACTTGAAGATTCCGCTGACAATTAAAAACCGCGGGTTTGGCTTGACCTCAATGGAGAACGGGTTGCGTGCAGCAGGCACAGTCGAGTTTGCTGGGTTGACCGCGAGCCCCGATGAGCAAAGAGCAAAAAATCTTGTGACGCAAGCCAAACGAGTTTTCCCGACATTACAGACAGATGAACCGAAGTATTGGCTGGGCTTTAGGCCCTCAACGCCTGATAGCCTTCCTGTTCTCGGCCCGGTGAGTCATATCCCAGGTTTATTTTTGTCGTTCGGACATGCCCACTGGGGTATGACTGGTGGGCCACCGAGCGGAAAGTTAATCTCTCAAATGGTGACGGGCGCGCCTTTGTCGATTGATCCCTTACCTTATTCTTATAAGCGGTTTAATCAGTTTATTTAAACAGTCAGACAATGAGGGTTGGTTGAGAACAGTCAGATGCGGGAGCGCCCGACCTAAGCATTCTCAGACTTGTGTTTCATGGCCTCCACTTAGTGACAGTCAGGCTAATCGACTTTAATATCACCTGCCTTAATGACAGTCCTCCACTTGTCGGATTCTGCTTTAACGTAAGCGACAAACTCAGTCACACTCATACCACCAGCTTCAGCGCCTTGCGCTTTTAAGGCGTTGGCTAATTCAGGGGTCTTGACTGCCTGGTTAAGCGCAACGCTTAGTTTCTTCACAATTTCGCTAGGTGTTTTGGAAGGAGCAAAAATACCGTACCAATTATCAACGCTATAACTTGAGCCTCCTGACTCAAGAACCGTTGGCGTATCCGGAAACTCTGGCATACGAGCTTTGCCAGATACGGCGATTAAATTCACTTTGTTTGATTTGATTAAACCGAGTACCGGTGGCGCGGTCACAAACATCAGTTGGACT
>CAMCII010000327.1 GCA_945874505.1 Bordetella parapertussis
TTAAAAAAGTAAATCTATAAAAAACGGTGTTGCAAGACACATTCCAAATGATAAAAAAGAGCCAGCTATTTCAAATCTCAACGCTAAAATTTCAAAGCTAAAATTTCAAGGCTAAAATTTCAAAGCTAAAAATCTAAATCCCAAAATCCAAATACCTAAAATTTCAAATTTCAAACCGCAAATAAAGCTTCAGACAGATAATCCTGTTTCGCGCTCAAGTTGTGCGGCAAATTTTGGTTCAAAGCCTTTGAGATGTTTGATGATTTTTTTGGCGGCATCGGGCGCACCGCGGTCGAGATGGACGCGAGCCAGTTGATACCAGGCGTAGGGGCTCATCGGCTGCAATTTGGTATTTTGCTCGAGTGCCTCAGTGGCCTCGACCAAGCGACCTTGCTCGATCAAGACCAGGCCCAAGCCGTACCAAGCCTGATCTAGCTTAGGGTTAAGCGCTAAGGCCCGACGAAACGAAGACTCGGCATCACTGAGGTTCCCTAGCTCTTGCTGCAAATACCCAAGGTTGAACCAGGCCGAAACCGGAGCGCGCTCATCTCTTACCAATTGTTGGTAGACACTGACTGCGCCAGCCTGATCACCAGTCTCAGCTTTTAAATGAGCGAGACTTGAGAGGGCATACACGTCTTTGGGGTCGCGCGCTAGCATGTCTGTAAAGATCTCTGTGGCTTTCTTTTTTGCGCCGAAAACGATGCAGGTAATGGCCGCCCACTTATGCCATTGCCAAGTGAAGTCAATATTCATTTGCATGTCTGCACCCCAACTGAAACACAGTGCTCAATTTTGACGACTGTCACAGCGATGTAAAGCGCCGCCACAACACAAAACGCGACAAAGGGATGATGTCGCGGGGCGATTTGTTTAGGAGAAATCAATGCGGCTAAGAAAGTCCAAGGCTTGTTGATCACTTCAAAAAGTTGATAAAACAAGTTGGTGTTTCTCTGAGCGCCCGCAAGAATAAATAACAGACCCTGGCCGGCAAGTGCCCAAAGGCCAATGTATAAGATGAGTTGCAGAAGGTTCAAAATGAATAACAACTGATGTCTCCGTCAAAAGCTTTTGCGCGCTCGACTGCGGCTGTTATCGCTGTTAACTTGCGTTAATGTAAGACCTTTATCTGACGCGTGACTGACACGCGTGTGGCAATTAAACACTGGTCTGTCTGCGAATCTAAATTGCTTTAAACAACTAGTATTTACCCTTATAAGTTAACCCTATTTTGTGCGAGTAAGCCGCTATTCGCATGAGGGTACCCAGCGGACGGTCATCCCGATCTAAGTGATGGTGCGCAGCGGAATAGTTGACATGCTTTAGGTGAAGGTGCGCAATTGAATCGTTGACGTGCTTTAGGTGAAGGTGCGCAGTTGAATCGTTGACGCGATTTAGGTGAATGTGCGCAGCGCAATAGTTGTCGCGCTTTGGGTGAAGGTGCTTGGCGCAATAGTTGACGTGCTTTAGGTGAATGTGCGCAGCGCAATAGTTGTCGCGCTTTAGGTGAAGTTGCTCGGTGCAATAGTCGTCGCGCTGAAGGTGAAAGTGCGCGGCGGCTTAGTCGTCGTAGCTAGCGTTTGTGATGAAGCTCAATTCAAAACGGGCACCTGTTGCACCAGTCTCGGTTCCAGTAACATCACTGATACAGATGTCGGCTTGATGACGTTGCGCGATCTCTTTGACGATGGCAAGTCCTAAACCGCTGCCCTCCGCCTTTGCGCCAAGAACCCGATAGAAACGATCAAACACTCGAGAGCGCTCTTCGGGCAAAATACCTGGGCCAGAGTCTTGCACAGAGAGCACAACGGTGTTCAAGCGTTCGGTCACCGCCACCGTGATGTGCCCGGGCGCCGGGGTGTAGTGCAAGGCGTTATTAATCAGGTTATTGATCGCCTCTGCTAAAAGAATGGGTTCCGCATTAATCATCAGGGGTTGATCAGGGCCCTCAAATCCGATATCCAGTCCTTGCCTGAGTGCTTGATCGACCCACAACAAAGTTTGTTCGCGCGCGAGCGCCACCAGGTCAGTTGGACTGAGCTTGAGGTCGTTGGGATTTTCTGCCGAGGCCATTAACAACAATTGATTCACTAAGCGAGTGGCGCGTTGCGTCCCTTGAACAATTTGCAGCAGACTCGCATGGGTTTGCGTCTGAACGTCACTGCGCAGCGCGAGCTCGGCCTGAGTGCGTAAGCCGGCAAGCGGCGTCTTGAGTTGGTGTGCCGCGTCGGCAACAAAACGGCGTTGAGTCAGAACGTTGGCTTCGAGCCTGACCAAGAGATGATTTATCGCTGTGATCAAGGGTTCAATTTCTGATGGTGCGGCATGGCGGTCGATTGGCGATAAATCGTCTGGTCGCCGAGCACGTAAGCGTTTTTGTAGGGCATTGATGGGTGCGATGCCGCTTGATAGGCCAAACCAAATCAAGAACGCTGCAATAGGGAGCACAAAAAACTGCGGGAAAATCACGCCTTTAATAATATCGTTGGCGAACTGGGTGCGTTGATCAACCGACTCAGCCGCGAGTAAAAGTATCGGAGCGCTGTTGCGCTGACCAAAGTCGTTCCATAAATAGGCCACTCGGATCTCAAAATCTCGCAGATTGTAGTTTTGGTAGTAGACGTGATTTTTTTTCTCATACGCAGCGAGTTGAGGGGAGGGCAGTTCGGCATCCCCACCGAGCAGCTCTCCGCTGCTGGTTGTGACTTTCCAAAAAACACCATCGTTTTCTCGTGTGCGCAGGGCCAAACGAGCGGGTGCTGAAATCTTTAACACAGCATTGTTGTCTTCAATTTCTACCTGCTGCCCCAAAATCAACAAGGCATTGGCTAAATTTTTGTCGAAAGGGCCATTTGCTAGGTTTTGAGCAACCACGTAGGTGATGGCAATACTCATTGGCCACAATAAAAAAAGTGGCGCTAGGAGCCAGTCGAGAATTTCACCTAGCAGTGAGCGGCGAGTGGGAGCATCAAGCGCTTCTGGGCCTTCTGCAGATTGATAGGTGTCGACTTCATTTTTTGGCAGCGGGCGTGCAGGGATGACGCTTGAATTTTGCATAAAGGCTGCCGCTGTCTGAAGGCGTCTATCCTTCAGCGTTGAGTCACTGGTGCAGAAGGCTCGCGCTCAAGGCAATACCCCAGCCCGCGAACGGTGGCGATCTTGACGCCGCTGTCCTCTAGCTTCTTACGTAGGCGATGTACATACACTTCGATCGCATTTGAACTGACCTCTTCACCCCATTCGCAAAGATGGTCAACGATTTGAGTTTTACTGACCATCCGGCCGCTGCGTGTCAGCAAAATTTCTAGCAAACTGATTTCGCGCGCCGACAGCTCAAGCGGTTGGTCATTGACCGAGGCGACCCGGCCGGTTTGATCGAATTCAAGTTTGCCGTGGCGCAAGAGCGTACCGCCGCCGCCGGCACCGCGCCGGGCAAGGGCCCGCACGCGCGCTTCAAGTTCTGATAACGAGAAGGGTTTCGCCATGTAGTCATCAGCGCCGTGATCTAAGCCATTGACCCGCTGCTCGATGCTGTCGGCTGCGGTCAAAATCAATACAGGCAGGCGGGATTGGCGTGCCCGTAACCGGCTAAGCACAGTGAGACCCGGCAGCCGAGGCAAGCCTAAATCAAGAATGAGCAGGTCGAACTCTTGTGCCATCAGAGCGGCGTCTGCTGCGATGCCGTCACTGACTGCGTCGACGGCGTAGCCGTGCTGACGCAAAGACCGCGTCAGGCCATCAGTCAAGATACTGTCGTCTTCTGCGATGAGAATACGCATGGTTGAAAAGAGCCAAGTGACAACAACGAGAGCCTATTCTGTCATAGCATCTAGGATCTGCCTACGATGTTCGCCCTGCAATGGGGTAAACCCTAGTTTCTAGGGCTGTTGTAAAAAAACCTTGTGATACTGTTTATATGTACAGTATAATTATGTATTGATTTCTACTTAAAGGATAGTCATGGACGAAAAAGCCCTCAAAGCCGGCTCCCCCGAAAAAGCAAAAGCACTGGTTGCAGCGCTTGCGCAAATCGAAAAGCAGTTCGGTAAAGGATCCGTGATGCGTTACGGTGATAACGAGGTCGAACATGATATCCAAGTCGTTTCTACAGGCTCGCTGGGTTTAGATATCGCGCTAGGGGTCGGTGGCTTACCTCGCGGCCGTGTAATCGAAATCTACGGCCCTGAATCTTCGGGCAAAACGACACTGACCTTGCAAGTGATCGCTGAAATGCAAAAGGTAGGTGGTACCTGCGCCTTCATTGATGCCGAGCACGCGCTTGACGTGCAATATGCCTCAAAATTAGGCGTTAATCTGACTGATCTGCTGATTTCACAGCCTGATACGGGTGAACAGGCTCTTGAAATTACTGACGCGCTAGTGCGTTCGGGTTCGGTCGATTTAATTGTGATCGACTCAGTCGCGGCACTCACCCCAAAAGCAGAAATCGAAGGCGAAATGGGTGATTCACTGCCAGGTCTTCAGGCTCGTTTAATGAGTCAAGCCTTGCGCAAGCTCACCGCCAGCATCAAGCGCACCAATTGCATGGTGATCTTTATCAACCAGATTCGTATG
>CAMCII010000328.1 GCA_945874505.1 Bordetella parapertussis
CGGTACTCGCTCAGGGGTTGCCTGAGGGCACCATCACTTTTGCGCCTTTTCGCGTTGCGGCAGATGGCGCGGGTGTACAGGCCTCTGGTGTAAATTTTGGTCTCACTGCGACTTGGGTGTTGGTGCAAAGTGAAACCGCTGTGTGGCTCTTGCCCACCGCGCAGGCGCAACGCACACCTTCAGGTGGCCATGGGTCGCTTGATGCTGATTTAAGTTGGTCTGCTGACGTCGCACAGGCTTCGTTGCTGGGGCAATTTCAGCAGCCTCAGTTTCGTGAATTGTTGGCGCTGTCGCTTGCGGTGCTGATTGCCGGTGCGGCAGATCGAGTCTTTGAAATGACACTCGGCTGGGCCAATCAACGTGAGCAATTTGGCAAACCAATTGGCCGCTTTCAAGCATTGCAACAACAAATTAGTGAAGTGGCCGAGCAGGTGTTCGGTGCCCGAATGGCTGCCGAAATGGCCTGTCGCAGCCCCACTTGGCAACCCGCGCCGGCCCTTGTGGCCTTAGCGAAGGCCCAAACCAGCCAGGCAGTCGCGCGTGTTGTTGCGGTGGCGCATGCGGTACACGGTGCGATTGGCGTCACGAAAGAGTTTGATTTACAGCTGTACACCCGCCGCCTAAACGAATGGGCGCGGGCAGGCGGTGGTGCGGGGTATTGGTCAGGTGTGTTAGGCCAGCAGGTACTTCAGGCCAACAGCTCTGCCCTTGATTTTGTACGCACTGAATTGTTTGCCGAGCCTGCCGCGTAAATTGCGATCAATGGGTTGCTAGCATTGTTTAGTGACGATTAGCGATGAACGTTTAGCTGGCGAGGCAGCCCACTAGGCCCTGTTAACCACGACCTAGTGGGGGCGCTATCTGTTAAATATAGACGTGCATTCGCGCTAGCAGGGCTTGCCGACTAACTCGTTCAGCGCGTGCATATCCAAGATTTTGACTTCGCGTTGGCTGATTCTAATCACGCCATCGCGGGCAAAACGCGAAAACAGTCGACTGATGGTTTCTAGCGTGAGCCCAAGGTAATTACCGATTTCTTCGCGACTCATCCGCATCACAAAATCGGTTGGCGAATAGCCCAAAATGGCCAAGCGCTGCGAAAGATTGCTTAAAAATGCGGCCAGACGTTGCTCAGAGCGCATCGACCCCAAGGCCAATAACACCTGATGTGAGCGCGCGATCTCTTTACTCATGAGGCGGCGAATTTGGTGTTGAAGCGACGGCACGTAGCGGCTGATTTCGTCAATATCCTGCACCCGCACGACACACACTTCAGAGTCTTCCATGGCGATAGCTGAAGAACTGTGTTCACCTTCGATCATGCCATCTAAGCCGACGATTTCACCCGGCAAGAAAAAGCCGGTGATTTGCTGACTACCGTTCGCTTCTTCGAGCAAGGTTTTTAACGAGCCGCTACGCAGACCAAACAAAGCGTTCAGGTTCTCGCCGTGCCGATAGAGAGCTTGACCTTTTTCAACACGAATGCGCTCTTTCACAAGAGTATCAAGCTGTTCAACCTCGTGAGCCGGCATACCGACAGGTAAACACACGTGGCCCATCATGCAGGTCGAGCAGTGGGTTGAGGTCGATTCGACTGGAATTCGTTTTTGCATTTTTGCACCTCGCACGCTAGCGGTTTTAAAATTTTAAATCAGTGAGTTCATGAATGCTTCTCTTAGTCCTGAGCTTACACCGAGATTGTATTCCTCTTGATTCTAGTTAAGACTTACCTGAAGGAATATTGATTTAAATCACGTTGCCGCCACCATAGAACGCCCACACTCTTCACGAGGCAGCGATACAGCGCTACAGCGCTACAGCGCTACAGCGAGATAGCGATACAGCGATACAGCGAGATAGCGCGACAGCATCTTGATGATGAGTGCGAGTGCCGACTTGGAATCCGTGCCCGCTAAGGATTTGTTTGCCCGCCCTTGAAAAACCGCAACTTGGCCGCATTTAACAAACATCCCCAACAGGCCAAAAGCCATTGTTTCAGGAAACGACTATGCGATTCGATAAATTAACCACTAAGTTTCAGCAGGCACTTGCCGATGCGCAAAGTATGGCTTCGCGCAGCGAGCATCCTTACATTGAACCCGTGCACGTTCTCTCGGCCTTGTTGGCCGACGCAGAGAGCGGTGCGTCTAGTTTGTTGTCACGCGCGGGCGTGGCTGTCAACCGGCTGCAAACCGCGTTAGAGGGCGTTTTGAAGGGCTTGCCCAAGGTGAAGGGCGGCGATGACAACATTCAGGCGAGCCGCGACCTGCAGTCCGTATTCGCGCGTACCGACAAAGAGGCTGCCAAGCGCGGCGATACCTACATCCCCAGTGAGTTGTTTTTGCTCGCCTTGGCCGATGACAAAGGCGATGTTGGGCGTTTGCTCAAAGAATCGGGCTTGCAACGTAAGCCGCTTGAGGCAGCGATTGATGCCGTGCGCGGTGGCGAGTCGGTCAAAGATCAAGAGGGCGAATCCAATCGCGAGGCGTTAGCCAAATACACAATGGATCTGACTGAACGTGCGCGCCAAGGCAAACTCGATCCGGTGATTGGTCGCGATGACGAGATTCGTCGTGCGATCCAGATCTTGCAGCGGCGTACCAAAAATAATCCAGTGCTGATTGGCGAGCCTGGTGTGGGTAAAACTGCAATCGTCGAGGGCTTGGCCCAGCGGATTGTGAACGATGAAGTGCCAGAATCTTTGCGCGGTAAGCGAGTTTTGTCCCTTGATCTGGCGAGCTTATTGGCGGGTGCTAAATTTCGTGGCGAATTTGAAGAGCGCTTAAAAGCGGTGCTCAAAGAATTGTCTCAAGATGACGGCAACAATATCGTCTTTATTGATGAACTGCATACCATGGTGGGTGCGGGTAAGGCCGAAGGTGCAATGGATGCCGGCAATATGCTCAAGCCAGCGCTCGCGCGTGGCGAGTTGCATTGCATTGGTGCGACTACCCTCGACGAATATCGCAAGTACATTGAAAAAGACGCCGCACTTGAGCGACGTTTTCAAAAGGTGATTGTCGACGAGCCAAACGTCGAGTCAACCATTGCCATTTTGCGCGGCCTGCAAGAGCGCTACGAACTGCATCACGGTGTAGATATCACGGATCCGGCCATTGTGGCGGCTGCTGAGCTGTCGAATCGCTACATCACTGATCGTTTCTTACCCGACAAGGCGATCGATTTGATCGATGAAGCGGCCGCACGTATTCGCATGGAGATCGACTCTAAGCCCGAGGTCATGGATCGTCTTGATCGCCGCATCATTCAATTAAAAATTGAGCGTGAAGCGGTAAAAAAAGAGACCGATGAGGGCTCGATTCGACGGTTTCAGATCATTGAAGAAGAGCTTGAAAAGCTGCAGCGCGAATACAACGATTTTGAAGTGATCTGGAAAAGCGAAAAAGCCGCTGTGCAGGGTACACAGTCGATTAAAGAAGAAATCGAGCGTGCGCGCGCTGAGATGGCAGAGCTGCAACGCAAAGGTCAGTTTGATAAGTTGGCTGAAATCCAATACGGCAGTTTGCCAGAGCTCGAGTCGCGTTTAAAGGCGGCTGAACTAGCAGGTGCCACGCCCGGTACGACCGAGCGTCCGCGGCTCTTGCGCACTCAGGTCGGTGCTGAAGAGATTGCAGAGGTGGTGTCACGCGCCACGGGTATCCCCGTGTCAAAAATGATGACCGGCGAGCGTGACAAACTACTCAAAATGGAAGATCGCCTGCATCAACGTGTAGTCGGTCAGGATGAGGCCGTTGGGCTGGTGGCTGATGCGATTCGACGTTCACGTGCGGGTCTGTCTGATCCGGCACGTCCGTACGGTTCGTTCTTGTTCTTGGGGCCAACTGGCGTTGGTAAAACCGAGTTAACGCGTGCGCTTGCTGACTTTCTGTTCGACTCTGACGATCACTTGATTCGTATCGATATGAGTGAGTTCATGGAGAAGCATTCGGTCGCACGCCTGATTGGCGCGCCTCCGGGCTACGTCGGTTACGAAGAGGGTGGTTCGTTAACTGAAGCGGTTCGACGCAAGCCCTATAGCGTGATTCTGTTTGATGAGGTCGAAAAAGCGCATCCCGATGTGTTCAACGTACTGTTGCAGGTGTTAGATGACGGTCGTTTGACCGACGGTCAAGGGCGCACTGTAGACTTTAGAAATACGGTCATTGTGATGACGTCTAACCTAGGCTCTCATCACATTCAAGCAATGGTCGGTAAACCTTACGAAGCGATCAAAGAGGTTGTATGGGAAGAAGTCAAACAACATTTCCGCCCAGAGTTCTTGAATCGCATTGACGAAGTGGTGGTGTTTCATGCCTTGCAAAGTCAGCACATCGAGAAGATTGCCGGTATTCAGATTCAGCGCTTGACGAAAAGGCTTGCGCAACAAGATATGGTGCTTGAAGTGTCTGCAGAGGCCTTAGCAGAGTTGGCCCGCGGTGGCTTTGACCCAGTCTTCGGTGCCAGGCCGTTGAAACGCGCGATTCAGCAGAATCTTGAAAACCCGATCGCCAAGCTGATCTTGCAAGGAAAGTTTGGGCCCAAAGATGTCGTGCCAGTAGATTGGCGCGACG
>CAMCII010000329.1 GCA_945874505.1 Bordetella parapertussis
GATGGTTGTGTTGCCGCAACCGTCGCGCGATTCTTGCTGCCGCTTGACCGTTAAGATTTGATCAATTTTGACGAATAGTTTTTAAGTGAAAAATACGCCTCAGTTCAAATTGAGGCGTATTTTTCGTGACCTGAGCAAAGATCAAATCAAACTATTATGTAGAACAGCAAGCTTTATGAACAAGGTGCTCACTGTTAAGCGAGCGACGTCTCAGCCACAGCATTGCGCCCAGCGATTCGTCCAAACGCAAAGCACTCACCGATGTTGCCGGTACCTTGATACAGATAGCTGTACATCGAGCCCATTTCACCTGCGCTGTACAAGCGTGGGATCGGTGTGCCATCAGGCCGCACGATTTGCGCGTGTTTGTTGCGACGCGGCCCACCCTGCGTGTTTAGCATTGAGGGTGAAAGTTCAACCGCGTAATAGGGGCCTGCGCCGAACGGGGCGAGCATCTTGGCGCGACCAAAGTCGCTATCTGAACCCGCAGCACACTGTGCGTTCCAACGTGCGACAGTTTGATCCAAGCTGCCTGCTGGCAGTTTCAGTAAGGTTGCAAGCGCCGCGAGTGTGGGAGCCGACTTGATCCAACCCTTGGCGAGCTCCGCCCGATTGTCTTTGCTCCAGGCATAGCCGCTCATGATTTGGGTCCAACCGTGTGTTGGTTTGCCATCATAGATGGGGCCACCATCGAGCATGGTTTGATCAAAAATCATGTGCATTGGGCAGGGGGTGCGCAATGCCTGCCATTTACCATGTTGCTCAACTTTACCGTGACGCGTTTTATATTTTTCATCGGTAAAGCGCTTACCATCCGGGCCCACGACAACCATGCCACCCGCCGGTTCGTGCGAAAAATGTAGCGCCATCATTGAGAAGGTGGTGGGATATTCGGATACCTTTAGCGCCATCGACGGACCGGCAAAGTTATTCATGTGCCACAAATCTGCGCCGACTTCCATCGCCATGCGGATCCCGTCACCCTCGTTAAACGGGCTGCCCGAGGTGTAGCAGTAAGGCAGACCACTCAGATAGTTGCGAATCATCTCTTGATTATTTTCAAAGCCACCACAAGTTAGAACGACTGCCTTATTGGCTTTGATATTGATGGGCTTGCCGTTTTGTAAGGCGACCACACCCACAATCTCTTGCGTCAGTGGATCTTGTATCAAGCGTTGACCTGGGCAGTCAGAACGAATTTCAATCGGTCGTGCACGCACAGCTTGATCTAGCATCTCCCAAGTCTTTGAATAGCCCAGAATGTCGCCATGATGATATTTGTGTACACACTCAGCGCCTGGCAGATCCGGAAACTCAATCCCGGCTGGTTGAAACTGGTGCTCTTGCGGGTCGCCGCCAATCGAAGTGAGCCACTCGTTATTTTTGCCCATTTCATCGGCCCAGACCGCTACCATGTCTTGAGGGACTTTATAGGGGCCGGCCAAAGCATTGAAGTACGTGATTGCAGCTTCAGTCGATGAGGTATTCAGATAGCCTTGCGCTGCAACCCGAGTGTTGCCACCTTCTTGCCCAAGGGGGGCCTTATCAAGCAAGATCACCGAGGCACCTGCCTCGACCGCAGTGATGGCAGTGGCAGCACCTGCTCCCCCAAAACCGACGACCACAACATCTGCGACCGCATCCCAATGCGTGGGTAAGGTGTTTCTTTGACTCATCTTTTTTCCAGTTGTTCGCTTGCTTTATTGTTCGACTGCCTATTGCAACAGACCGCAGCGTTTGCAGCGGTCAACACGTTCGTGTTCTTTGTTTGTTTTTTTATTTCAGCAGACCCGTCTCTTTAAAGTACTTTGTGTACCATTCAATCTCAGCCGGAAACTTGCTCGCGACCGTCGCACCATCTTCGTAGGCATAAGGCAAGTTGTATTTGATGAGAAGTTGCTTGAACTCAGGTGATTCAGCGATCTGCTTGAGTGCCGCTTCTAAGGTCGCTGCCACAGCGTCGGGCAGACCGGCGGGTGCGACCACAATCATCCCGCTCGGTGGATTGGTGGGCGGACAGCCGATATCTTTCATCACAGGAATATCTGGCCGCTTTGGGTCGCGCGCATCAATGTGAAAGGTCACTAACTCACGAAACTGACCTTGCTCGACCAAGAGAATATGCGACCCAGAGCCTGCAACAAAATCCACGTGTTTGCCCATCAAGGCCGTGTTGGCAGTCGAGCCACCCTTGGTAGGCATATGCTTGAACACAAGGCCCTTGCAGCGCGCAAACGCTTCGACGCCGATTTGTTGTTGGGTGTGTGGCCCACTTGACGAATAGGTCAGCCCAGGATTTTTCTTTGCGTAGTCAACGAATTCGTCAACCGTTTTGATCGGAGAATCGGCGTTTACAACCAGACCGCCAATGTAATAGCTAAATTGCATCAGTGGACGAAAGCTTTGGGCGTTATAGGCAAGTTTGAGTAGCAACGGTCGCATGGTGATAGACCCGACCGACGTGACTAACAAGGTGTAGCCATCAGGCTTTTTGCTCGCGAGTAAGCCGTTTGCCACGGTCGCGCCGCCACCGCCCTTGTTCTCAATCGTGACAGGCACGCCTAGTATTTTTTCAATGCCCTGCGCCAAGGCGCGACCGGTGATGTCGGTCGTGCCACCGGCAGCAAAGGCAATGTACATGGTGATCGGTTTGTCGGGGTATTTGGCTGTTGCCAGGCCGCTTGCGAGCAAGCCACCTGTTAGCATTAGGCTAAGCCCTGCAAGGCGAAAACGTTTACTGATTGTCATAGAAATCCTCATATAAAAATAATGGCTAAGCATTCTCATCGGCCGAAGCGACAAGGGCGTTGCGCTTTTTGCGAATCGCCGGTAGTACCGCACTGATCAATAACATTAACGCAATAAACAGAAAGCCTGCGGCAATCGGGCGGCTCACAAAAATCCCCATACTACCGCCTGAAATAATCAAAGACTGACGCAGAGAGTCTTCAAGGATTGGACTTAAGACGTAGGCCAGGATCAAGGGAGCAGGCTCGTAATCAAACTTGCGCATCAAATAGCCCACGACACCAAAGAACAGCATCAGATAAAGATCCATTTCGCTGCCATTGATGACATATGCACCAATCAACGCAATAAATAAGATCAGCGGAAACAAGACGGCGTAGCGCACTCGCAGTAAGCGCACCCAGAGCCCGATCAGTGGCAGGTTCAACACCAGCAACATGGCATTGCCTAAGTACATACTGGTGACAGTGCCCCAAAAGAGCTCGGGATTTTTTTGAATCATCAGTGGGCCCGGTGTAATGCCATGAATCATCAGGGCGCCGAGCAAAATACCCATGACCGCGTTGGCAGGGATTCCGAGTGTCAGTAGAGGAATGAAAGCAGCTTGCGCGGCGGCATTATTGGCCGCCTCGGGACCTGCCACGCCAGCGATGGCACCGTGGCCAAATTTTTCGGGCGTTTTTGAAACGCGCTTTTCGGTGCTGTAGGAAATAAACGAGGAGAGTACCGCGCCACCGCCTGGCAAGATCCCCAGTAAAAAGCCTAAAAAAGAGCCGCGCATGATTGGGGCGAAAGATTCTTTCCAGTCTTGTCGGCTTGGGAGGAGGTTTTTGACTTTACTGACGACCACGCCTTGTTTGATGGTCTTTTCTACATTGAGCAAAATCTCAGACACACCAAAGAGCCCCATGGCGAGCGGTGCGATACCGATGCCGTCGAGCAGGTCAGGGATTCCGAAGGTGAATCTGGGTAGCCCTGTCATGGTGTCTAGGCCGACGACGCCGGCTAGTACACCAACGCCAGCCATCATGAGTGACTTGGCCATCGATTTTTGCGCCAGGTAGGTCAAAATCACCAGACCCATAATCATCAGCGCAAAGTATTCGGGCGGGCCAAACCTCAGGGCAATTGAGGCTAGTGGCGGCGCGAGCAGCATCAAGCCGATAATGCCGATCGTACCCGCGATGAACGAGCCGAAGGCTGCGATGCCTAAGGCAGGCCCAGCGCGACCCTGTAGCGCCATTTTGTGGCCGTCTAGCATCGTCACCACTGAGGCCGCTTCGCCGGGTATCCCGACGAGGATCGAGGTGGTCGAGCCCCCGTATTGCGCGCCGTAGTAAATGCCTGACAGCATGATAATGGCCGTCACAGGCGAAATGCCAAAGGTGATTGGCAACAAAATCGACATTGCGCCAACCGGGCCAATACCGGGCAACACGCCGATCAGCGTGCCAATCAGTACGCCGATAAAGCAAAAGAAAATATTGTGAGGCTGTAAGGCGACCGAGAAGCCGGTGATGAGGTTATCTGCTAAGTCCATAGGGAATCGCGCGCCTCAGAAGCCAAAAATTCCCGCGGGGAGCGAGATTTTTAGAATGGTTTTGAAAAGGAGGTAGGTGCAGCCGATCGCAATGACTGGCACGAGAATTGAGGTTTTCCAACTTAAGCCTTCAAGCCAACGCATGATGACGAGCAGCAAAATAAAACTACACAGAAAAAAGCCAAGTGTCTCAAAGGCCAGAATGAACAAAATGATCAGTATCGAGATGGCGACCGCGCGCCACCAATTACAATCTGCCCACAGGTCAGCCACGCG
>CAMCII010000330.1 GCA_945874505.1 Bordetella parapertussis
GTGAGTGATGAGATCTTGGCGGCGCGCAAAGAAAAATGGAAAGCCCCTGAACCACCGATGAATCGCGGTTACTACAAGTTGTATGTGGATCATGTGAACCAAGCCAACGACGGCGTTGACTTGGATTTCTTGGTCGGCAACAGCGGCAGCGCCGTGCCGCGCGACAACCACTAAAACTTAGCCCACAATGCCGCCGCGCAGAGTTCGGCGGCGGTGTTGGGGCCGATCAGCGTCTCGCTGTTAACGCGGCAATCACAGCGCCTGGGTTGTGATCAATCACATTTAAGAGCACCAGAGAGGCACCCCGTGGACTTCGGTCGCCGCGTTCCCAGTGCCTGAGGGTTGCAGTTGAAAAGCCAAACTGGGCCGCGAACTGTTCTTGCGTCATGCCGCACTTTTGTCTTAAGGCTTTAAGGTCGATGAGGTGAGGGCGATGAATCACAATCACCTGAGGGCGGCCGCTTGCGTGTTCGATTGCTTGTTTGAGGCCACGTTTGATGCTTTTAAATGCTGCTGTCAATTGAGTTTCCTTAGTGAGCTCATGATAAGTTCATCTACCAATGCACGTAAGTGATTACGCTCTGCCTGCGTGAGGTTGGCGCGATCACCTTTCGCGAAAAGTGTGATGAGGTAGAGCGGTATACGGTCGTTGTAAAAGTAATACACAATGCGAACCCCACCGTTTTTACCTTTGTTGCCTCTGCGCCAACGTAGCTTGCGAATGCCACCACATCCTTCAATGAGCACGCCGCTTTTGGGGGCGTGCGCAAGAAAGCAAATAATGTCTTGATGCTCGGCCTCGCCTAGTAGTTTGGCTGAGCGTCGTGAAAATTCGGGTAGCTCTGCTACGGTAACTGGTGCGGTTGCAACCGTAGTGTTGGGCGATTGGGTAAATCTGATTAATCTCAATTGTAATCCATTGGCGTAGTTTTGTCGCCAAATCGTGGCGCGTCAAAGCGCGCCACTCGACAGATGAATCGGTCGGTGAAAACAAGACAGAGCCAGTTGTGCCTTTTTTCATGGCCAACTGGTCAGTGCTTCAGTTCGTGAGAACAGGCCAAGTCAGGCGCGACCACAGCAAGTGTGGCGCCCTATTTGCTTTGAGAGTTTGAGTTGCGAGTATTTGATCCCGCGTGAAAACTACCTAGGTGTAGCGTGCGACACCGCGCGTGAAAACTACCGGAGTCTAGCGCGCGGTGCCCCGCGATCGCTATTTAAACTTAGCGCGCAAGGCCGCCGCACAAAGTTCGGCGGCGGTGTTGGCTTCGTCGATGATGCGCCCCATGGTGATAAAGCCATGGATCTGGCGCTCGAAGCAGACGTACTGAGTGGGGACGCCTGCCATCGTTAACTTATCGGCGTAGTCGGCACCCTCATCGCGTAACGGATCAAAGCCTGCTGTCATGACGAAGGCAGGCGCTAAGCCTGTGTGGTCTTTTGCCAGCATCGGGGCCCCGCGCCAATCATTGCGCATCCATTTTTCAGGCATGTAAGCGCCGTAGTAATAATTCATCGAGTCTTTGGTCAGCATGTAACCTTGGCCGTTGGTGCGCATCGATTCACGCTCTGAACTAGGGTCAGTCACTGGGTAAATCAATAATTGCAAGACTGGCTTGAAACTATTGTCTGCTTTGAGTGACAACGCCACCACCGCGGCTAAATGACCACCGGCACTGTCACCGCCAACGGCGATACGCTCAGGGTCAACCTTGAGTGCGGCGGCATTGGCATGCACCCACTTGGTTGCTGCGACGCAGTCGTCAGAGGCGGCCGGAAACACATTTTCAGGGGCCAGACGGTAGTGCACTGAAAACACCGCGCAGCGTGCCAAATTTGAAAGCGTGCGGCACAACACATCATGCGTGTCGATATCACCAATCACATGACCACCGCCGTGATAGTAGACAAGCGCTGGCAATACCTCTGAGGCCACACTGCCTTTGGGGCGATAGCCACGTACGGTAATTTTGCCAGCCGGGCCAGGGATGTCGGTGTCAACGCTTGAGGCAACTTCAGGAGCCTCGGGTTGGCTAAAAAAACGCCGCTGCACATAGGCTTCGCGTGCCTGCGTTGCGGTGAGCGTGTGCACGGGCGGGATCCCTTTTTCGATCATTAAATCAATCAGGGCTTTGGCTTGTGGATCTAGCATGATGTGTCTCGTCCTTTTTTGTATTAGCGGATTTCGATTTCAATGAAAGCAACTTCGTGGGCGCTGGCGTTGATCACATTGTGATTGACTCCCGCGCCACGGGTATAAGACTTGCCAGCGACTAACGGAAACTCTTTCAATCCTTCTGGCGTTTCAAGGTGCAACAGCCCAGTGATGGTCGGCACCACCACATAGTCGTGGCCATGGGTATGCCAGCCTGTCTCGGCGCCGGGCGCAAAGCGCCATTCAGTCACGATGACACGATCGTTGTCGATTTGCGTGGTAGGGACTGCTTGCGGACGCGTGGTCATGTGGACGCTCAAGAGAGTTGTTAACAGAAGATTTTTTAAAATGATTTAAGAATAGCGTACTTGTGGCGCATTTTGAATCTGAGGGCGCATTTCTTGAAATTCTTTCCCTCAACGGGGAGGGTGTCCGCACCCTCGGTTAAAGGCTGTACGCGTTAACGCTTAGCCCCTAGCAGACGACCCAGCGCCACAACCGCAAACACCGCGATGGCAAAGGTCCAGGTTACCCAGTCGACGACTTCGCCCAAGAGCCAAGCTGAGGCGATGATCGTTACGAACGGTTGAAGCAGCTGCGCTTGACCGACCCGTGCGATCCCGCCTAGCGACAAACCTTTGAACCAAGGTAAAAACGCTAAGTATTGGCTAAACAGGGCGACATACAAAAAGCCAAGCCACGCCGTGTTAGTGGCTTGCCAAGTGCTGGGCGCAAACCAGATTGCGGGCCAAACTAAAAAGGGTGTGGCAAGCACTAACGTCCACGAGATCACTTGTAGGCCACCCAACGATCTTGCTAAATAGCCCCCGGCTGCGTACGAGATCGATCCTGTTAACACGGCGAGCAGCAACGAGAGATCGGCCCAATGCAAACTACCATTCCCGCGCATCAGTGAAAAGACAACCACTAAGGTGCTGCCCAGCGCGGCCATCAGCCAAAATCCGAGTGAGGGGCGTTCTTTAAAGAGCCATGCGGCACAGGCCGCAACAGTTAAGGGCATGATGCCGAGCATGACGCCGCCATGCGAGGCGTCAACCCGTTGCATGGCTAAAGCCGTAAAGACTGGAAAGCCAATCGCGACACCCATGACGACTAGCAACAGATATTTGACTTCGTGCAGTGTTGGGCGCCGATGTTTACCAGCAACCAGATAAATCACAGCCAACACAGTCGCCAGCAGTGCGCGACCGGTCGCGATAAAAATAGGATGAAAAGACTCGAGCGCCATGCGTGTTGCGGGCAACGTCAGCCCAAATAAGGTGACGCCGATGAGCCCCAGCAACATGCCTTTGTTTTCGGGTTTCACGCGGCTCGCTACATCGCGTTGTAAACCGGCCCTTCACCACCCTGCGGTGTGACCCACACGATATTTTGTGTGGGGTCTTTGATGTCGCAGGTTTTACAATGCACGCAGTTTTGGGCGTTGATCTGCAGCCGGTCGCTGCCGTTGTCATCTTTGACGTATTCGTAGACGCCGGCCGGGCAATAGCGCGCCTCGGGGCCGCCGTATTTGGCCAGGTTAATACTGACCGGTACCGAGGCATCTTTCAGTGTTAAGTGAATGGGCTGATTTTCTTCGTGATTGGTGTTTGAAATAAACACCGAGCTCAAGCGATCAAAGGTTAAGACGCCGTCAGGTTTTGGATATTCAATTTTGGGGCACTGGTCAGCGGGCTGCAGACAAGCGTGATCGGCCTTGGTGCGGTGGATCGTCCAGGGGATGTTGCCCTTAAGAACAAATTGTTCGATACCTGTCATCAAGGTGCCGACGGTGCGGCCTTTTTTGAACCACTGCTTGAAGTTGCGAGCTTTGTTCAGCTCAGTATGCAACCATGAGGCTTCAAACGCAGCAGGGTAGGCGGGTAACTCATCAGCACTGCGCTCGGCCACTAAGGCGTCAAACGCAGCATCAGCTGCCATCATGCCCGACTTGATTGCAGCATGACTGCCCTTGATGCGCGAGGCGTTCAAGAAACCCGCCTCACAGCCCACTAAAGCGCCGCCTGGAAATACTAATTTAGGTAACGACAGCAAGCCACCCGCGGTGATCGCACGCGCACCGTACGCAATGCGCTTGCCGCCTTCAAAGGTGCCGCGAATAGACGGGTGCGTTTTATAACGTTGAAACTCTTCAAATGGTGAAATCCAGGGGTTGGCGTAATCCAGACCTACCACCATGCCAACCGCAACGAGGTTGTCGTACAGGTGATACAAAAACGAGCCGCCATAGGTGTCTGAGTCAAGCGGCCAGCCCGCGGTATGCACCACCACACCGGGGCGTGATTTGGCGGGGGCGACTTCCCAGAGCTCTTTAATTCCAATGCCATAGCTTTGTGGATCGCGGCCTTGGTCAAGCTTGAACTTGCTGATGAGTTCGCGACCCAGTTGGCC
>CAMCII010000331.1 GCA_945874505.1 Bordetella parapertussis
AAAAGAACTTAAAGAAAAATACAATATTGATGTCCTGATTAAGCAACGTGAAGATACGTTAAACATAATTAAGGACGTGAATGATCCGCGCTCTGGGGTCTCTGTTGGCTTCGTCGCCCAAGATATCAAAGCAAATGCGTACCCAAACGTGACATCTCTGGGCTCAATCGTGATGCAGCCTCTGTTCATATTTGCACAAGCGGACTCGAACATCGGTAGCCTGAGTGAGTTACGAGGAAAGCGTCTAGTCGGATCGTATGAAGCCCTGGTCAAGAACGAAGCGGATATTGGTTTTTTTCTTTTAGCAGCAAAGACACCGTTGGTGTCGAGGATAGCCGACAACCCATATCTCCAACTTCTAGGACTAGCTGACGCGCAAGCAGTCGCTGCTCGACTTGGCTATCCCTCTCCAATTACGCTAAATCGTGGCATGCTCGGTCTATCTCCGGCGACTCCCCCAGAGCCAATCGGAGCCGTTGGACTACCGGTCACCATAGTCGCAAACAAGTCAATCAACAGTGCGCACGCTGTTGCGATCGCGACTGTTCTGAAGGAAAGTTTTCATGATTCTGATTTGGTGACTCCCCGAGGGACATTTCCGAGCCTGAGTATTCTCGGTCACCTACCTGCCAATCGTTTTGCTGCTGATATCTATCAAAGGGAAATGGGTTATGTGCCCTTCCTTTATCAACACTTGCCCTTCCGTATCGCAGGTCTCGTCGAGCAAACCCTCGCGCTATTGGGTCTGACGCTGACAATGTTCTTTATCTATAATTATTCGGGGCTTCCCAAACCGTATGAACTCTGGCAACGCGCTCGGGCCAGGAGTTACTTAGAGCAGTTCGAACGACTCCAGCAAAAGGCTACATTCGAGCAGCTTTCAGAGAAAGATTACAAAAAATAGCGAAGCTCGTACTGGAGCTTGAGACCTCAATTATGTTCTCAGGTGTAGCCTTCAACCGATTTCAAAAACTGAAAGATGCCTTTGACTCTCTACTGCACAAAGGGCGCTAGTACTCTAGCGCTATTTCCAGACACTTATGAAAGCAAGCCTTAGGCCAACGGTTGTACCAAAGGTCAGTTATCCCAATCCCAAAAAGGAGATGTGTATTGGCTTCAACTAAAAATTTATTTCTAGCTTTAACTCTAGTCTCTATGTCTCAAATTGCAGGCGCTCAAGATCTTGGCTTAACCAAGCAGTTTTCTGTCTGCATGGACAAGTCAAACGGGGTGACGAGCAATATGATCGATTGCCTGGACGCCGAATCCAAACGTCAAGGCGCCCGCCTCAACAGAGCCTACAAAGAGCTCATGGATCAGATACCTGCGCACCGTCAAAAGCAACTACAAATTGCCCAAGGCGCTTGGGTCACTTACCGTGAGAAAAACTGTGAATTCTATTATGACCCAGAGGGGGGAACAATCGCGGCAGTCAACGCCAATGACTGTTTCATGTCAGCCACAGCCGTACGCGCTAAAGAACTTGAAACCCTGGCCGGTAGCTCGACTGCCTTGGCTGCACCACCTGCACCCTCAGCACAGAGCTCAGCGCCAGCACCGAGTACGCCTAACGCAAAAAGCGCACCCCAACCGTTGACTGGGCCACAAAAAAATGCAGTCAGGGCCGCACAGTCATATCTCAGCATCAGCGCATTTTCGCGTGATGGGTTGATCGAACAACTTTCGTCTCAGGCCGGGAACGGCTTTAATGTCAATGACGCGACCAAAGCAGTCGACAGCCTGAACGTTGACTGGAACCAAGAGGCTGTGAAATCCGCAAAACAATACCTCCAGATGATGGGGTTTTCGTGTAACGGTCTGGTTCAACAACTTTCTTCTCGTGCTGGCGCAAAGTTTACTCAGCAGCAAGCGACCTTCGGCGCGCAGCGTGCGGGGGCTTGCTAAGTGGATCTAGATCTAAGGTTTCACCGAGAGGTAGATATCTCACCTTCCCAGATCTGGGAAGGTTTAACCAATCCAATGATCTTGATGAAGTGGTTTTGTCCAAGACCATGGAAGGTTGTTGAGTGCGAGATTGATCTGCGTCCTGGCGGCGTCTTTCGAACTGTCATGCAATCGCCTGAAGGCAAAAATATGCCTGACAACTCTTGGTGCTTTTTAGCGGTTGAGCCGCAAGAGCGCCTAGTTTGGACGAATGCGTTTGCTCCGGGATTTCGACCAAAACCACAGCCTGAGAATGAAAATCTTGGATTTTTCTTTGTGGTCGATCTTAGGCTTGCCCCGCTTGGTCAAGGTCGAGCAAGTTACACCGCTCATGTCATGCACCAGAACGAAGCGAGCAAGCAAGCGCATGATGAAATGGGGTTTCAGTACGGCTGGGGGGCTTCACTGGATCAGTTGGTTGAGTTGATGCGTTGAGTCTAGGGTGCGTAAAATTCGGCCTGGCGGCTCAGTCATCCCATCTTGAGCAAAATCACCCCCAGAATGATGAACGCAACGCCTAGCCAGCGGATTGGAATACTAGGGTCTCCAAAAACCAGGACACCAAGCGTGAACGTGCCAACAGCGCCAATTGAAGTCCAGACAGCATAGGCCGTTCCGATCGGAATTTCTTTCAGCGAGAACCACAGAAGCATGCCACTTAGCATCATGCTGATCACGGCTAAAGCGATGCCCCATATTTTCATATTGGGGAGCCCCGCGAGCTTTAAGCCAAGCGGCCAGCCTATCTCAAAACAACCCGCTAATAAGAGAGATACCCAGTAAATACTCAAGGGAAAAGAGTCCAAACAGAAAGATTTAGCACACTAAAAATGAATATCGGGCGTCTCGATAATTGACCTCGGTACCTTTCTAGCTTTCGCTCGGCATGAAGTCTGAACTAACTTAGCATACGAACCTATTTACTCACTTTCTCAAAAACAGCTTTTCCATCAGTCGGATCTACGATCGCCTTTTTGCCATCGAACTGGATGTCAAACACAAATCCTTTGTCAGAAATTTGAATCTTCCCTTTCTGCGCCTTCGCGTCGTCGTAGGTCAAAGACTCCTCTCCCTTAAAAGCAACTGTGTAGGTTGAGCCATCACTGTTCTTCTTGATTGTCATCGTGCTCATCGTATAAATTCCAACTTTTCCGCTAACACCGCGATAACTGCCCTCAAAGGCATGACTCGAACCACAAGCAAACATCAATAGTGCGACAGCGATACCAAAAAAATTTTTTAATACATTCATTTTAGTTATCCTATAAAAATTAAATACTAATTGAAGAATATATGTTGATTCTTTAATCACGACACATGAAACAGCCCTCCGAGGAGGGCTGTTTCATGTCTAACACGAACGAGACAGTTAAGCGGCTTTCGGTGCTTGACTAATTGCTAGCTTCACTGAAGCGGGTGTAAACGGAATGGTCCGCAGTCTCACGCCAATTGCGTCATACACCGCGTTGGCGATTGCTGCTGGCACAGTCGTCGGTGCTTGTTCGCCCGCACCCCAAACTGGTTGTCCTGGGCGATCAATGAGTGTGGTGATCACTTTCGGGACCTCAGGGAAACGCAAGATCGGGTAGGTCGCCCAGTCAACACTCGTCACTTGATTGCCGGTCCACTTCACTTCTTCCATCAGCGTACGGCTGACAGTTTGGATCACGCCACCTTCGACCTGATTGATCACGCCATCCGGGTTGACGATTTGTCCGCAGTCGTGCGCCACACAAACGCGTGTCACGGTAATCTGACCCGTGGTGCGATCGACTTCGACCTCGGCTACCGTTGCAACGTAGGTGATAGCGTTGTTGTAGCGAACGTACGAGATGCCGCGGCCCTTCGCGATATTGCTTTGAGCACTCGCGGGATTTGGACCTGAACGAGTTTGCCAGTTCGAAGCTTTCATCACCGCCTTCATCACGTCAAGCGCCCTCGGGTCTGACAAGTGTTTGAGACGGAACTCAGCGGGATCGGCTTTGGCAGCTGCAGCCAATTCATCCATAAACGATTCATTGGCAAAACTGTTCTCGATACGACCGGGGCTACGCAAATGCGAAGAGCGGAATATCGCTTGCTCGATATGCTTTGTAGTGACCTTGATATTCGGGAGCGCGTAGGGTGCAGCCGTGTTTTGAAAGAGAAAGCCGACCCAGTTACCAGGGCGAGGATTGCCCGTCTCGGCGGTGGCGAGCAAAGGAAAATCCAAAGGCTTAAACGCCGCAATGTGGTTTAAGGCAATATAGAAATCACTTTGCCAACCAGTCACATTGCCCTGGGCATCAAAGCTCGCCTCAAAGTCCATCGATCTTGGCGGACTCTTGGGTGCTAACGCGGTTTCATCATGACGCATCCACTGCACACGAACTGGCTTGCCGATGATCTGTGCGATCAGTGCAGCGTCAGCTGTGGCGTCTTCATGTCCGTTGCGCCCGTAGCATCCCGAGCCGTCGAGGTATACAAGACGAATAGCATCTTTGGGCAATTTCGTTAACGTTGCGATCTCGTCTTGCATCGAATGCGTGGATTGCGACGCCGACCACAAGGTCATCTTGCCATCACGAAAGTCTGCAACAGCACAAGATGGCCCCGACGAGGCATGTGTTTGCAC
>CAMCII010000332.1 GCA_945874505.1 Bordetella parapertussis
GCTGGTGTCGCCGGGTGATATGTTTGAACGTCTGCGCTCGGTTGCCGCCACAATGGGCCGTGATCCAAACGATTTACGTCAAGCCAACGCGACCAAGCTTGGTGAAATGGGTCTATTAGGCGAATACTTGGACGGGTTGCCTTATCGAAGCGATATTTTGTCGCTTGATGAAGAGGGCTGGAAGAGTATGTCGGTCTCGGCACAAACTCAGTTCATGATGCGTTTGAATACCAAGTTGCGCCAATATCAAATTTACAATCAAGATGTTGGCTCGTGGGTATCCTTGGCAAAAGACAGCCCGCCTAGTGAACATGTCTATCCGGTTTTACTAGAGTCGTTACCCTAACGTGCAGGTGCCCGTTCTTTCTGTGACAGATATGCACCTTTCACGTGGACGCGTGGGGCAAGCCTATCGCGTTGAGCTATCGTCATTAACGCTGTGTGCGGGCGAGGCGGTTGCAGTGGTTGGGCCAAGCGGTTGTGGCAAAAGCACTTTGCTTGAAGCGCTTGGCTTAATCCTAAAACCCGAGCGGGTGAGGCAGTTTCAGTTACTGACGACTGACCTTGCCAGTGATTTAACGTTGCGAGCAGGGCGCAGAGAGATGCGCTGGGCACGTTTACGTCAACATCAAATGGGTTATGTGCCTCAAACCGGTGGTTTATTGCCGTTTTTAACGGTCAGAAAAAATATCGATTTGCCGGCTTCGATGTCAGGCCGTGCGATTGATCGCACCTTGCTTGCTAGGTTGGTAGAGCGCCTTAAACTCACTGATTTGTTAGACCGGTTGCCACGTGAGTTGTCGATCGGCGAAAGACAGCGCGTGTCGTTCGCACGTGCTGTCGCGCATCAGCCCGCTTTAATTTTGGCAGACGAGCCCACTGCTGCCTTAGACCCGAACTTGGCGCACGATTTGTTTGCGTTGATTATTGAGGTTGTGAACGAATTTAATATCGCTGCGTTGATTGTGACGCACGAGTGGTCGCTTGTGGCTGAAAGCAAACTTCGCAAGGTTGTTGCGGTTGTGCAGGCTGATCACAGAACGGTGTTTCATGAGCAGTGATTACGCCTCTCCGCGTCTCGGCGTATTGCTCGGTCTCGCACTACGCGATCTGATCCATGATCGAAAAGTATCGATTTGTATGATGGCCTCAGTGGTGGCAGTGGTGGCGCCCTTGTTGTTATTGTTTGGACTGAAGTTTGGCATCGTCAGTCAGCTGCGCCACGACTTGCTCTCTGATCCGCGCAACAAAGAGGTCAAAATGATTGCCAGTGACAATCTGGATCAAGCTTGGTTTGAGCGCCTGCGTGCGTTGCCCTCGGTGGGATTTGTGATGCCCTTAACGCGTGCGCTGAACACCGTTGCGGATCTGTATGTTGACAGTAAACGTTTTGCTCAAAATGTTGAGCTGATACCAACTGCAGTCGGTGATCCACTCTTGGGTGAGGTACGACCACCCTCAACAGTGAATCAGGTTGTCTTGACGGCAATGGCCGCGCAACGTTTGGGTGTTCAGCCCGGGGATACCGTTCGGCTTAATGTTTCACGCCAGTTAAACAAGGTGAATCAGCGAGGTCAAATACACGTGCAAGTTCAGGCAATTCTGCCTGCTGCAGCCTTTGGTCGAGCGGCTGCCTTTGTCACCTTACCGTTGCTGGTCGCACTCGAAGACTTTCGTGATGGGTTTCAAGCGCCCCTTTTAAATGCCGAGCAAGGCGAAACCCCGCGTACGCGGCAACATTTCGCACGGGCCAGAATTTACGCCAGTGAGATTGATCAGGTCGAAGCTCTAGCCTCGTTCTTAACGAGTCAACGTATTGAGACGAGTAGCCGCTTAGCTGAAATTAAATCTGTTCAGCAGATTGATCGTGTGCTGAGCGTTATCTTTAATGTGATTGCTTGGGCAGCCGTGCTGGGTTGTGCAGCCTCGATGATTGGTGGGTTGATGGCCAATATTGATCGTAAACGTAAAGATTTAGCGCTACTTCGCCTGTTTGGTTATGGTCGCCAAGCGATGCTCGGTTATGTGGTGATGCAAGCGACGACGTTGACGGCGGCAGGATTTGGCCTTGGCTGCCTGTTATATGGGATGGGAAGTGTGTTGTTTGATCGGCTCTTGGGTGTCACGTTAAGCGCTGGGCGTTTTGTGTGCCGACTTGAACCCATGCATTTTGCCTTTGCGTTGGGTGCAGCGTTACTGGTGAGTTTGTGCGTGTCACTGACCGGCGGCATCTTAGTCACAAAAATTGAACCTGCAGAGAGTCTAAGGGATGTATAAGACAATGAAAATCGTATCAAAACCGATGGCTGTTTTAAAGTTGAAGACTGCTGCGGTCGTGAAGGGTGCTTTTAAGCTGAGTCGTGTTGGTCTGGGCGGCCTGCTGTTAGTCGGTAGTCAAACAGTGATGGGTGCGCCTTGGGACACAAAATTTTTCAATCCTAAGCCCGCTGAAAGTGATGTCATCTTGCCGATGCCATGCGAAGGCTCGATGACCTTTAGAAAAGTTCATGTCCCTCTGGATAAACCCCTTGACGATTTAAAAGTTACGCTTGGCTCGGATTCGGGTGATCTGCGCCATCTTGAGCAGGCTCACCCAGCCTTTATCGCCGGTAGCTTCACCACCGACAAACCTGCGCCGGGTCGCTACTACCTGATGGCGAAGTACGAACTCACTGAACTGCAGTATCAAGCCGTGATGACCGAGTCGTGTCCACGGCCTTCGATGAAACTGATGAGCCCGCAGGTGTCGGTCAGTTGGTTTGAAGCGATGCAGTTTAGCGATAAGTACAACGTATGGTTAAGAAAAAATGCTCTTGAGGCTTTGCCCAAAGAGGATAAAGTGCCGGGCTTTGTGCGCTTGCCAACAGAGGTAGAGTGGGAGTTTGCGGCGCGTGGCGGCAACACGGTGTCACCGACTGACTTTCGTGCCACGACGTACCCGATGGCAGACGGCATGAATAAGCATGTGTGGTTTGCAGGTTCGCAGTCTTCAAACGGAAAATTACAGGTAACCGGTTTATTGCAACCGAATTCTCTAGGGTTGCATGACATGTTGGGTAACGCCGATGAAATGATGTTTGAATCATTTCGCTTCAATAAGGTGGATCGCTTTCATGGTCAAGCGGGTGGTTATGTTGTGCGCGGCGGTAACTACACGACGGCTGAGGCCGATATGCGAACGTCTTGGCGACATGAACAAATCTATTACCGGGGTGCTGAACCGAATCGCTTAAGAACCAGCGGGTTTCGGTTAGCCCTGGTAGCACCTTCGTTAACCTCGATTGATCGGGGTAAAGTGATTGAGGCAAGTTGGGAGAAGTTGGGTGCGGGCGGTGACACCCTGGCAGGCGTCGCTCAGACACCGGGTGCCGCGACCCAAGCTCTAGTCCCAACGACTGTTGAGCGCTTGGGTTCGTTGCTTAGCGGCCTGAAAGATGAAAAACTCAAAAACGAGTTAGAAAATGTCAGAACCGAATTGCGCGCAAGCAATCAAATGCGCGACGAACAACGCAGCCTGGCGATTCGGTCTGCCTTGCAGCAAGGGGCTTTTGCCTGTTCGTTGCTCAAACGCGAGGCTGATTTTTATGAGCCGCTTGCAAAAATATATGAACGCGATTGCTCAAAAACAGAGGGGCTTGACGATTCTGCGCTTGGGCGTTGCACCAAGCTCAAGACTGTCAACGATGACCGTAAAAAGGCGTTTGATCTTATTGTGAATATCTATTCAGACGGTATCGTTCAAGCTGCAGACAGCTACTCTGCTGACATGATCGCGCCAGAAGTCAACGTTCAGAAGCAACAATTCGAAGCACGAAAGAGCACCTTAAATTTAACTCTAAGTGCTTACTGGACGCATTTAAGCGGCTACTTGCGCACGCGGCAAGTGACGCATAGCGAATGGATTGCGGGGTGTCGAGCGGCCTTGAATTGAAGAGTTTTTAAGGCGTTGCCAACTGTTTCTTCAAGTAATAGGTATTTTTGAGATGTTGGATGTATTGGGCTGCAGCTGCGCCTACCGAATGTATTTAACCAATTACGTATTATTTATTTATCCACCGAGGAGAAGTCAATGTTGAGTTATCTTACTATGCGGACCCGCACATTATTTGTGACACTGGTATGTGGCGTTTTGCTTGCTGGTTGCCAAAATATAGGCGGTGGTGGCGTTGATCCCCGTTTAAGCAGTGGAGACGACGCACAGTTCTTTAGTAAGTCTGGTCTTCAGGCGTGTGCTGTAGGTGCAGTGGCCGGTGCGCTGGCCTGTGCCGTGAGTAACTCTGGTAACAAAGCCGCCTGTATGGCGATTGCGGCAGTGGCTGGCTGTGGAGTCGGTGCCGGAGCAAACTATTTGTTAGATTCGCGTCGCGCCAAGTTTTCGAACAACGAACAACGCATTGATTCGTACATTGAGGACATCAAGAGCGATAATCAAAAGTTGCAAACACGTATTCAAAATATTAGTGTGGTCTTGAAAGAGAACCAGCAAACGCTAAAGACAATGCAGCAGCAATTGGCCAGCAAACAAATTGATCAAAAGAAAGCGAATGAACAGCTTG
>CAMCII010000333.1 GCA_945874505.1 Bordetella parapertussis
AACTCGATCAAACATGCTGGTCAGGTGCTCGGTATTAAACACTTTGATATCTTGTGCTTTAACGTCTTCGAGTGCATCGACCACTGCGCGTTGCAGTTCTTGAATATCCATTGTTTTGTCATTTCCTGTCAGACTGAGTGGCGCCGATAAAGGCCGTGCTCGGTGATGTACTGGCCTACTGCCTCGGGGATGAGGTCGCAGGTTGAGTCGCCCCGAGCGATCCGCTGACGGATTTCGTTGGCAGAGACATCGAGTGGATCAAAGGGTAGATGCACGAGAGGCCGGTTATGTTGGGTGAGCCAAGCAGCGAGCGCAGCAGGTGCTGCAACTGTCGAGCCTGGCCGTTGCGCGACTACGAGTTGTACTTTGCTTGCAATCGTTGACCATTCACGCCAAGTACAAAAATTTTCAAGTTGATCAGCTCCAAGAATCCAAAAATACTCATGTTCTTGGGGCAATAACGCAAGCGTTTCAACTGTATAGGTGGGGCCAGTTCGGTCAATTTCAATGGGGTTGACCCGCAACCCCTTGGTTTGTCCAACTGCAAGCTGAATCATGGCCAAACGATGTGCAGGCGATGCACCCAACGGCGGGCGTTGCCACGGTTGACCAGCCGGCACTAACTGCACTTCGTCTAAGGGCAACGTGACCAATGCTGTTTGAGCTAGCGCCAAATGCGCGCTGTGCACGGGATCAAAGCTACCACCGAGTAAACCAATGCGCATTAGACCCAGTCTCGCGGGGTAAGGTATTGTGAAAGTGCCGCCTCGGGTGAGCCAGCTTGTGCTTGCCAGTTGTAACGCCACGCAGCCATCGGAGGCATCGAGAGCAAAATAGACTCGGTTCTGCCCCCCGATTGCAAGCCAAAAAGTGTGCCGCGGTCAAATACTAGATTGAATTCTACATAACGTCCACGCCTGTAGGCTTGAAAATCGCGTTCGCGCTCGCCAAAGGGGTGCGAACGTCGTTTTTCAACCAAAGGAAGATAGGCGGGGATAAAGGCGTCGCCTACCGAGCGCATCAGGGCGAAGGCTTGCTCAAACCCTGGCTCACTGAGATCGTCGAAAAAGATCCCGCCCACGCCACGGGTTTCGTTACGGTGCTTCAGAAAAAAGTATTCGTCGCACCACTTTTTGTAGCGCGGATAGGCACTAGGATCGTGTGGGGCAAGTGCCGTTTGATTGACGCGATGAAAATGTCGAGCGTCGTCTTCAAACAGGTAATAGGGGGTTAGGTCCATCCCGCCACCAAACCAAAAGACATCGGCTTGATTAGAACCCGCTGGCGCCTTTGCCACGAACATTCTGACATTCAAATGTGTTGTGGGAATGTAAGGATTGCGGGGGTGTAACACCATCGAGACGCCCATGGCCTCCCAGGGGCGACCGGCGACCTCTGGACGATGCGCCGAAGCCGAGGGAGGTAAGGTTTTACCTTTCACATGACTAAATAACACCCCGGCGCGCTCAAAGAGTTGCGCGCCTTCGATTAAACGCGAAATGCCGCCGCCGCCCTCGGCGCGAGTCCATTCATCGCTTAAAAATGGCTCGCCGCCAGCGCGCTCAAGCTCAGAGACGATATTGGCTTGTAATCCTAAAAGGTAGGATCGCACCGCCGCGATATTGTCGTCAGACACGACCGCGACCGGTGCGGCCGAAGTCGCTGACTGGTTCTCAGACGTACTCACAACAGCTGCGCTCGAGGCAGCTGACGTCGCGCGCGCTGAGGCATCAGAGGGCGTTGGATCAGTCTGCACTGAGGGCTTAAGTTCAGACACTGTTATTCTTTTTCTAGTGCACGCCAGCCAATATCTGTTCGATATTGAGCGCCGTTAAAGTTAATAGATTTAATCACTTCGTAGGCGCGTTGCTGTGTGGCCCGCACATTGTCGGCTAGCGCCGTGACACACAGCACGCGGCCACCTGATGTCTGAAGCTCGCTACCTTTGAGTGCAGTGCCTGCGTGAAAAACGACGCAGTCACTTTGCGCAGCTGGGATACCGCTAATGACATCGCCCAAGCGTGGGGTTGCTGGATAATTCGCGCTCGCCATCACCACGCCAAGCGCCGTGCGGGGATCCCAGTCAATGACAGATTGATCCAGTGTGCCAGCAACGCCGTGTTCAAAGACCTCAAGAAAATCACTACGAATGCGCATCAAGATCGGTTGGGTTTCAGGATCGCCTAAACGGCAATTGAACTCAAGGACTTTGATCGGACGTGTGGCATCGTCGCCATCCCCAATCATCAAACCCGCATACAGAAAGCCAGTGAAAGGGATCCCGTCAGCTTTCATCCCTTCGATGGTTGGGATGATGACTTCGCGCATGACGCGCGCATGGATCGCCGCACTTACCACCGGTGCGGGCGAATAGGCCCCCATACCGCCAGTGTTGGGCCCTTGATCTGCGTCTTGCAAGCGTTTGTGATCCTGGCTAGTGGCCAAGGGCAAAATGTTTTTGCCATCGCACAAAATAATGAAGCTGGCCTCTTCGCCGAGCAGGCACTCTTCAATCACCACCCGTGCCCCTGCTGCACCCAGCGAACTATCACCCAGCATGGCATCGACGGCATCGTGCGCTTCGCCAGAGGTGAGGGCGACCACAACCCCTTTGCCGGCGGCTAAGCCATCGGCCTTCACCACAATTGGCGCGCCTTGCGCCTCAATATAGGCGTGTGCTGGCTCGGGATCCGTAAAGGTTTGGTATGCCGCGGTCGGGATCTGATGACGCACCATGAACGCTTTGGCAAAGTCTTTTGAGCTTTCGAGTTGCGCCGCAGCACGCGTGGGGCCAAAGATTTTTAAGCCTTGGGCACGAAATGTGTCGACGACACCGAGCGCCAACGGTGCTTCAGGGCCGACAACGGTAAGTGCAATACCCTCTTTTTTGACAAACTCAGCCAACCCCGCAGGATCGCTCAGGGCAACGTTGGTGCTGCGTGCCATGGTGGCTGTACCACCATTACCCGGTGCCACAAAGACGTGCGAGACGCGCGGTGATTGCAAGAGTTTCCAGGCCAGCGCGTGTTCGCGGCCACCAGAGCCAATGACTAACAATTTCATCTGGTTAGCCCTGTTCGTCCATCGAGGCGTTGGTGTAGACCTCTTGTACATCATCCAAGCTTTCAAGTGCGTCTAACAGTTTTTGCATTTTGATCGCGTCGTCGCCCATCAACTCAGTTTCGGTATTTGGCTTCATCACAATGTCAGCCATTTCAGGGGCGAGGCCAGCTTTTTCAAAGGCGGTGCGCACAGCAGCGAAGCTTGACGGCGGACAAATGACCTCAATGACCCCTTCGTCGTCTGTGAGAACATCATCAGCGCCTGCCTCAAGGGCAGCTTCTATGACAACGTCTTCAGAGGTGCCTGGCGCAAAGACAAACTGACCACAGTGCGTAAACATAAAAGCAACCGAGCCCTCTTGCCCCATATTGCCACCGTGTTTGGCAAAGGCGTGGCGAACGTCTGCCACGGTGCGGGTACGGTTATCGGTCATGCAGTCAACCACCACCGCAACACCACCAATGCCGTAGCCTTCATAACGGATCTCGTCGTAGTTTGAGCCATCGGCCCCGCCTACGCCCTTGGCGATTGCGCGTTGAACGTTATCCTTAGGCATGTTGGCTGCATTGGCTTTATCCCACACCATTCGTAGCCGCGGATTGGCATCCGGGTCGGCACCGCCGGCTCGAGCGGCGACAGTGATTTCGCGAATGATTTTGGTCCAGAGTTTTCCGCGCTTGGCATCCTGGCGACCTTTACGGTGCTGGATATTGGCCCATTTACTGTGTCCGGCCATGGTGTCCTGAAAATTTGGCTACGATAAAGGTTCATTTTACCTTGGCAGCGGGATAAACTCTTGCCGTCGGGGTTCAAGTATCTGTTTTGGCCTCAAACGCGATTTTTATTCAGTCAGTCTCATTTTCAGGAGCACCCCATGAGCAATCTAGTGAAAGCTATTCAAATTGAAGAGAACGGTGGCCCCGAAGTTTTAAAACTCGTCGAAATCGAAGTGCCTGCACCAGGCGAAAACGAGATCACCATTCGCCAGCACGCTGCGGGCTTGAATTTTATCGATATTTATTTCCGTACTGGGCTGTACAAAAGCGCCTTGCCAACAGGCTTGGGCTTTGAGGGCGCAGGCGAGGTGATTGCAGTGGGTAAAAAGGCTGCCAAACGCTTTAAAAAGGGCGATCGCGTCGCCTACGGCCAAAGCCCAATCGGTGCCTACGCTCAGGCTCGTAATGTGCCTGCGGCGCAAGTGGTACACCTGCCCAAGGGCATCAGCTACGAAGACGCAGCAGCGATGATGCTTAAAGGCCTCACCGTTCAATACTTGTTTCGTCAAACCTATCGTTTGCAGGGTGGCGAAACGATCTTGTTTCACGCCGCAGCCGGTGGCGTGGGCTTAATCGCATGCCAGTGGGCTAAAGCCCTGGGCGTGAAGCTGATCGGTACTGTTTCGAGCCCAGAAAAAGCAGCGTTGGCCAAGGCTCACGGCGCTTGGGCTGTCATTGACTACTCAAAAGAAAACGTCGTCGAGCG
>CAMCII010000334.1 GCA_945874505.1 Bordetella parapertussis
AATGCAGCGCTATTCAACGGTATCAGCTCACACGTGCTGGATTTTGACGATACCCACATGGCAACCCTTGTACATCCGAGCGGCCCAGTGCTCTCTGCGTTGCTTGCGTTAGCTGAGTATCACCCCCTTGATGGCAACACCTTTGTCGAAGCCATCGTGTTTGGTATCGAGGTCGAATGCCGCATCGCCTTAGGCGTCTGTCCTGCTCACTACGATATCGGCTGGCATGTCACAGGCACTGTCGGCGGCTTTGGCGCTGCGGCAGCGGTTGGTCGCGCACTTAAACTAGATGCCAAACAAATGGCCTGGGCACTTGGCATTGCAGCCACACAGGCGGCCGGGTTGCGCGAAGTGTTTGGCACGATGTGCAAAAGTCTTCATCCCGGGCGCGCAGCGCAAAGCGGTCTCAGCGCGGCATTGATGGCCCAAGCTGGCTTTACCAGTTCGCTGCGCGCCATCGAGGCACCGCGCGGGTTTGCGCACGTGCTATCCACCGAACAGCACCTTGAGAAAACAACTGAGGGCTTAGGCACGGTATGGCACACCCTTGAAAATAGCTTCAAGCCCTATGCCTGCGGTTTAGTGATTCATCCGATTATTGATGGCTGTGTGACCTTACGCCAGCAACACTCATTCAGCTCTGACGACGTCAAACAGATTGATCTGAAGGTGCACCCACTGGTACTAGAACTCACCGGAAAAAGCGCCCCCACGACTGGACTTGAAGGGAAATTCAGCGTGCAACATTCAGCAGCGATCGTGACCCACGAGGGTAAGAGCCAGGCCAGACAATACTCAGATGCTGCTGTGCAAGATCCTGCCGTCACCAAACTTCGCAGCAAGGTACAAGTCGCGATCGAGCCAGGCCTTCGGGTAGATGAAGCAAAAGTCACAGTGACTTTGCATGATGGTCGCGTTCTGCATCACCACGTCGTACACGCTTTGGGTAGTATCGAACGACCAATGAACGATGAGCAAGTCGATGCAAAGTTTATGGACTTAGCGTCAACGGTTATGACACCCGAGCAAGCCGCCCAGGCGCTTGCCGCTTGTCGCGCTGTTGGGCAAGCAAAGGATGCTGGCACGGTCGGTCGTGCCTTGAGCACACCACTCTAAGTCGAGCGGTTTTGCATCAGACAGGCATACCCATCTCGAAAAGTAGCGTACGAGTGCGTATTCGAGGTTCTGTGACGGACTCACTCAACCTAGATGAGCCCCCCATTAGGCTGAATGATCTGCCCGTGAATCCATGAGGCTCGATCTGACGCTAAGAACGCCACCGCATCGGCTACCTCGGAGGGTCTGCCAATGCGATTGAACGGGCTCATGGATGCGGCGCGTAGCTTTGCCTCTTCGGTCTTGCCCGAATGAAACAAATCAGTATCCACAGCGCCAGGTGCCACGCCGTTGACACGTACACCGCGCGAGGCCAGCTCTTTGCCCATTGAGCGCAGCAATGATTCGACTGCAGCCTTGGTCGCCGTGTAAGGGCCACCACCAGGCACAGCATTACGAACCATAGATGTTGTGATCCCGATAATTGATCCACCATCTAGCACGTCTTTGGCTGCCTCAGTCAATACGTTAAACGCACCAAACACGTTAACTTCCATCAACTTACGAAAATTGTCGTGCGTGAATTGCCCGATAGGTACGTAAGGCTGATTAATCCCTGCATTCACAATCACCGTCTGAGGACGCGTTCCAAAATCCTTGGCCGCTTGTGCGAAAAAACCTTGTACTGCCGTCGCATCGCGAACATCGACCGCGTAGGCCTTAATCTGTCCGACTTTCTCTTGTGCTTTGGCTTCGTCAGGTTTGGTCACATAGGTAAAGGCTACACGGAAACCATCCTGCGCTAAGGCCTGCACACAGGCAGCACCAATTCCGCGCGAGCCACCAAACACTAAAGCTAAAGGTTGTGTCATCTTTATTATCCCCAGTCATGTTGCATTGCCCGTAGCTTATCAACGAAACGCTAAATTCACCAAGAATAGTCCTGCGACTTCTATGCTTTTCTGGCCTCTCATGTCTAGCGTCTCGCGGTTGAGCTTTTTGCAGTAAAGTATCAGAGCTATCACTCTACAAAAAAATGATGAAAAAAATCGTTGCTGGTGGCGCCCCGCGCGGTTAGTCAAGCATACGATGCCCGTGCAGTCGGTCGCGCCTTGAGCGCACTAAATATAGGAGCACGCTTGTGAACCACGCAGCAACGAGTACTCTCTATGATGTGGTTGTCATCGGTGGCGGTAACGCCGCTTTGTGTGCAGCAATTTCAGCCCAAGAGGCCGGCGGCAATGTCTTAGTGATCGAACGCGCACCACACGAGCATCGTGGCGGCAACTCTGCCTACACCGGTGGCGCCTTCAGAATCGCCTATGACGGTGCAAATGATTTGGTCAAATTAATGCCAGATCTACATCCGGAAGAATTACGCAACAGCGACTTTGGTACTTACACCAAAGATCAGTTTTATGACGAAGTGATCGCGATGAGTGGTTATCGCGCAGATGCAGACGTCTTGCATACTGTTGTACAAGAAAGCCTTCCCACCATGCTTTGGATGACCCTGCATGGCGTGCGCTTTGTGCCGCTCTATGGCAGACAAGCCTTTAAAGTTGATGGCAAACATAAGTTCTGGGGCGGCTTAACGGTCGAGGTCTCGGGTGGTGGCCTAGGGTTAATGCAAACCCTCTATAAATATGCCGAAAAATCAGGCATACATTTGCGCTATGCCACCCGTGCGGTTGGCTTAACGCGCACCGATCATGGCTGGTCGATCGAGGTTGAAGCCGAGGGTACCCAACAACACATTTCCACTCAGACAGTTGTCATGGCGACTGGTGGCTTTCATGCCAACTTAAAATGGCGCTCAATGTACTTGGGCCCAAACTGGGATATGGCCAAGGTGAGAGGTTCACGCTACAACACGGGTGACGGCATAGACATGGCGATCAATGTCGGCGGTGTGGCGCACGGCCACTGGACCGGTTGTCATGCCGTCTTTTACGATTTAAATGCGCCGCCCTACGGCGATATCAATTTATTGAATCAGCAAAAAAATTACTTTTCACTAGGGATTGTCGTCAACGCTGACGGTCAGCGCTTTGTGGATGAAGGAAGCGATTTTCGAAATTATATTTATTCAGGCATGGGTGCCAAAGTGCTCACCCAGCCCGGAGCAATCGCCTGGCAAATCTTCGACGCAAAAACCTCAGGCTTGTTACCCGATGAATATCGCGTCAAACACGCCACGCGCTATACCTCGGACACCTTAGAAGGTTTAATCGCGCAGTTTGAAGGGATTCACAAAAAAGCAGTGCTTCAAACAATTTCTGCATTTAATCAATCAGTTGACCAAGCAACCCCTTTTAATCCTGCCGTGCTAGACGGACGTGGCACCAAGGGGCTTGTCATTCCAAAATCGAACTGGGCGCAGCCATTGGACACTGGGCCTTTCGTAGCCTATGCCGTCACCTGTGGCATTACCTGCACCTATGGTGGCGTCAAAATCAATCCCACAGGACAAGTGCTTGACGAATTTGATCAACCCATTTCGGGACTTTACGCAGCGGGTGAAATGGTGGGAGGCTTGTACTACACTAAATACGCAGGTGGTGCGGGACTCACTGCTGGCTCGGTTTTAGGTCGCATCTCTGGTGAACATGCTGCAAACTTAGCCAAAAACAAAATAAAAAATTAATTCATGCAGGTTAATTCAGATAAAAAAGAGAGACTATTCATGTATCCGATCACAAAGACTGTTGTTACCTTACTGCTGAGTTTAATCGTTCCTTTCAGTGTCCACGCTCAAACCGCGGATTACCCCAATAAACCGATTCGCTTAATAGCACCTTTTGCAGCCGGAGGAAGCGTTGATATTTTGGCTAGGACCGTCGCGGACACACTTTCGAAAGCAACCAATCAGCCGGTAATCGTTGAAAATCGTCCAGGCGCTAGTGGCAACATCGGCATGGAAATCGTAGCAAAAGCAAACCCGGATGGCTACACGCTTTTATTTGCCAGTACAAATCTGACACTCAACCCTGCGGTTTATCCAAAGGTTCCTTTCGATCCGATCAAGGATTTTGTTGCGGTGACAAATGTCGCTTACGCACCGATGATTCTGATCACTCGGCCAGACTTTGGTGGTGACTCACTTCAATCACTGATTCAGTATGGCAAAAGTAATCCGGGCAAACTCAATTTTTCAAGCAGCGGTGCGGGCGGAGCACCCCACCTTGCAGGTGAAATGTTTCAAATCCTCACCAATATCAAAATGACACACATCCCCTATGCGGGGGCTGCGCCAGCCATTACAGATATCGTTTCAGGCCAAGTACAGATGACCTTTACGACCTATATCTCTGCACAAGCCATGCTGAACTCGGGCCGTCTCCGTGGTTTAGCTGTCGCAAGCCTAGAGCGTTTAGCTGCCTTACCAAACATCCCAACGTTCAAAGAAAAAGGCTTTGAAGGCATGGAATTTGGCACCATGTTTGGTTTGATTGCGCCTGCTGGCACTTCTCCTGCAATTGTCA
>CAMCII010000335.1 GCA_945874505.1 Bordetella parapertussis
CCGCTTGAGGGCAAAGCCGTTCTCGCCTATTGGGATCACCAGGCGAATCAGTTGGTGGTGATTAGCGCGACTCAAGTGCCGCATTTAATTCGCACAGCGCTCGCACAGTATTTGCAGATGGATCAGGGGCAGGTACGTGTGATTTCGCCCGATGTGGGCGGGGCGTTTGGCTACAAGTGCGTGCTGCAGCAAGAAGAGTTGTGCGTGGCCTGGCTTGCCAAGACGTATCGTAAGCCGTTTCGCTACCTTGAAGATCGTCGTGAACATTTGATCGCGGGTGCTAATACCCGCGAGCATCATTATGAAATGACTGCCTACGCAGATCGTCGTGGGCGTTTACTTGCGCTCGATGCAAAGATTACGATCGACGGTGGCGCCTATTCAGTCTGGCCTTTTACGATTGGGATTGAGCCGGGTCAGGCGATCGGTAATTTGCCCGGTCCTTATGCCTTCGATGGCTATCGCTGCGTCACGCAATGTGTGGCCACAAACAAGCCTGGTTTTGTACCGTATCGAGGCGTTGCTCGCACCGGCGTGTGCTTTGCCATGGAACTCACGCTGAACGCACTGGCGCTTGAGGTGGGTCGCGAGCCATGGGAGATTCGTCTTGAAAATCTTGTGCAACCCGAGCAAATGCCCTATGTGAACGTTGCAAATAAACACTTTGATAGCGGTGATTATCCGGCGAGTGTTAGGCGCGCACTTGAGATGATTAATGTCAAAGCCGTGCGCGTGCGCCAACAGCAAGGCGAAGCCGATGGACGTTTGATTGGTGTCGGTTTAGCAACGTATACCGAGCAATCGGCGCATGGTACTTCGGTGTTTGCCGCCTGGGGGATGCCTATTGTGCCTGGCTTTGATCAGGCGATGGTGCGTATGACGCCTGATGGTGGTCTTGAAATCAGAGTGGGTGTGCATTCGCATGGGCAAGGAATGGAAACCACTTTTGCACAGATCGCACACGAAGTCTTGGGGATTGAGCTTTCTAAAATGCGCGTCATGCATGGCGATACGGGGCAGACTCCTTATTCAAGTGGCACCTATGCCTCGCGTTCGCTGGTGATGTCTGGTGGTGCAGTCTCGCAAGCTTGCCAAAAACTGGTCCCGCAGTTATTGAACATTGGCGCGCATTTGTTGAAAGCCAAAGTGATCGATGTCGTTCTTGAAAGCGGCTCAGTGTGTTGTGGTGAGCGTCGAGTGCCTTTGAGTGATATCGCAAAAGCCTGGTATCTGAGCCCACAACTCTTACCGCCAGATGTAGACCCGGCCGGTTTAGAGGCGACCGTTGGCTATAAGCCACGAGTCGATACCGGTGCCTTCAGTTATGCCACACACGTCGCACTCGTCGCGGTCGATCCGCAAATGGGTGGGGTGGAAATTTTGGATTATGTGGTCGTTGAAGACTGTGGCGTGCTCGTCAATCCGATGGTGGTTGAAGGGCAAACAATCGGTGGGGTCGCGCAGGGGATTGGTACCGCGCTCTATGAAGAAATGCGTTACGACGAGTTCGCCCAACCACTCGCTTCGACCCTCGCTGACTATGTGATGCCTGGCGCGACTGAGGTCCCTAACATTCGGATGGATCATTTTGAAACACCTTCGCCTCACACAGAGTTTGGTGCGAAAGGGATGGGTGAGGGCGGCGCCATTGCACCACCCGCGGCGATCTTTGGTGCGGTCAATGACGCGCTGCGCAGGGTGGGTGCTGCCGAACTGACGCGCACCCCACTCACGCCAAGACGAGTGCTTCAGGCACTTGAACAACAAGCGGCTGTCGTGCGATGAAAGCGGCACAGTTCGAATATATCAAACCCGCTACGTTGACGCAGGCCTTGCGAACGCTTGCGGGTTCTGGGGGTCAAGCTAAATTAATGGCAGGGAGTCAATCCTTGGGCCCCATGCTGAACTTGCGACTGGCACGTCCTGCGCAAGTGCTAGATGTGTCGCGCCTCAATGAATTACGCAGCGTGGATCTAGTTCAAGGGCGCGCGCGAGTCGGTGCGTCGGTGACGCATGCCGAAATTGAAGATGGGCGTTTTGAACTCTTGCGCGGGCACCCCGTACAAGAGATGGCTGCGCGTATCGCCTATCGGTCAGTGCGCAATCGTGGCACGGTGGGCGGTAGTTTGGCGCATGCCGATCCAGCAGCCGACTGGGTGCTGGCTGCGCGGGCGCTTAATGCACAGGTTGAAGTGTGCGCGTTTGAGCAAGTGCCGCGTCTGATCAACATGCAAGATTTTATGCTGGCTGCTTACACGACTATTTTGAGCGAAGGTGATGCGATTACCGCGCTTCATCTGCCGCTCTTGAGCGCTCAAGCCCGTTGGGGGTATTACAAGTTTTGTCGAAAGACAGGCGAATTCGCCGAAGCCAGTTGTGCGGCCTATTTTGAACCCGCGAGTGCGACAGCGCAGATTGTTGTGGGTGCCTTAGATGGTGCGCCGGTAGCACTTGAGGCGCTTGCTAGTGCCGTCGCGCGTAGCGGTGTGGTTGCCGCGTCTGCTGCTGCGATTGATGCGGCCTTACGAGAGAATATCGACCAACTTGACACACTCGGGCGCCGTATGGCAGCTGCAGCGGTGGCGCGCTGTCTCAAACAGGCTTTTGGTTTGCGAGGTGAGACATGAAGCGATCGTTGCAAGACACCGCAGTCAGTTGCTGCCTGAGACGATTGCAGAAAAACATGAATATTGTGAACTGTAACGACTGGGTCAACAGACAAAGCCTTGAGCCGAGAACGCACGCATGAAGATCCTTACGTTAACGGTGAACGGCAATGCTGTTCAAAAGGCGGTCTCTGACCGCACCCATTTGGGTGATTTTTTGCGGGATGTCGTACAGCTCACAGGCACGCATCTTGGTTGCGAACACGGTGTCTGTGGTGCATGTACCGTACTGCTGGATGGAGAACCCGTCAGGGCTTGTATCACGTACGCCGTGGCCTGCGAGGGTCGAGTCATTACGACGATTGAGGGGTATGAAACTGACCCCGTGATGTCGCGCCTACGTGCTGCTTTTCAAGCCCATCACGCTTTGCAATGTGGCTACTGCACTCCCGGCATGCTGGCAACGGCGCGCGACATCATTTTGCGTTTGCCACAAGCCGATGAGCAGCGCGTGCGTATTGAATTGGCGGGTAATTTATGCCGTTGTACCGGCTACATGGGGATTGTCTCGGCGATTTTAGCGGTATTACAAGACTTACGAGATCATCCGGATTCTCAGGTTCAAGTGTTGCGCGTAGCGACTGCTGAGGGCAGGGCAGAGCCAATTGACGCACCTCAGCTTGCGCAAGGTTTCACGAGTTTTGAGGCCAAGCGTCAGGTGGGGCCACTCTCTGAGTCAAGTGAGCAACCGCCTGTACGCCCTGTCTCTGCTAGCGTTGCTCCAGAGACACTAGGCGGCAGCCAACAGGTGCAGCAAAAAGGCACGAAGGTAAACGCATCGTTTGACGTTCCGTTTGGCGTTGACGCGGTTTGGACTTTCATGTCCGATTTAAAAGCGGTTGCGAGTTGTTTGCCTGGGGCCCAAATCGACAGTGAGACGTCTGAGCAGGTGACGGGAAAGATTGCGATTAAATTCGGCCCAATGGCGGCAACCTTCAAAGGTAGCGCTAAGATTGAACGTGATGCGGCTCAACGTGTTGCGGTTTTGAAAGGAACGGGCCAAGATTCGGTCAGCCAGTCGCGCGCGACCGGTGATGTACGGTATCAACTCGAAGCGCTAAGTGTGTCGAGCACACGTGTTGCTGTCGAGTTGCTCTACACCTTGCAAGGGCCGTTGGCGCAGTTTTCACGTTCTGGCTTGGTACAAGAGTTTGTGCGACGGATGGTTGCGGATTTTGGTAAGAATGTTTCGCGGCGTTTAGGGTCCTCCGACACACTCGAGGCCCCGCAGGCAGAGGCTATCAATCCAGTGAGTGTCCTGTTAAGTATGCTCTGGCAGAAGATCAAAAGTCTGTTCGGGGTTCGCTAGTTGACCGAGGTGCGTAGTGCCTCGGTTATTCACTCGCGATCTTCAGCAGATTCTTGAATGCGAATGCGTTGGTTCGAGCGAGTGAGCGCCTGAAACGATCAGAGTGGCTGGATACAAACCACTCGAAGTTTTTAGCCGCCCGATAAACTTTTAGTATCTTCAGCTAAATCCGTGCCGTCGAGGTGAGCCGTACAGTTCACGAGCTCAGCCGTGAAGGGGTGCTGCGCGATCACTTGGGTGATTGAGGTGTTACCGATGCGAGCGGGTATTGGATGTTTGCCCACGGCAATGCAATTCGCCAACATGGCATGAATCACTAAGCCATGGCAAACAACAACCAGCGGACCATCCAGCGCTACGCGCAGTCGCGCTGCATACTCAAATGCCTCGGTGACGCGTTCGTGAAATTCAGCTAGCGATTCACCGTTTGCAGGCGCCTCAATCATCTCAAGTGGGTTAAAGCTCAATGTGTCGTAAGGGCGGCCGCGCAAATCACCAAAATTACGTTCGCGCAATAGTTCAGTGCTTAGAGGTTCGAGCCCCGTATGACGCGCGATTGCTTC
>CAMCII010000336.1 GCA_945874505.1 Bordetella parapertussis
CGGTGGCGTGCGGCCAGGGCAAGATATTGGCGCGTGTCGAACTTGCTCATCAAGACAGCCGTTGCACCCAGTGCGAGGCCTGGCAAAAGGGGTACTAGCGTTGTATTTGAGTAAAGCGGGGTAGACAGTAACAAAACCGACTCAAAGCCGATGCCGTTCGCTGCAGCGCGCTGAGTTTGTGACCAACGCATCGAACAAGGTTGAACGATGCCTTTGGGCACGCCCGTCGTGCCAGAGGAATAGATCAGATTGAAGGCTCGGTCAGGGTCGTTTGCGACAGGCGCGGGGTTGGCTTGCGTACCTAACCACTGCGTCCAACTGTTGGGGCCTGCTGTCAGATCAAACCAGATCTTTTTGAGCGCAACGGGCGCTTGGCCGGTGTTGACCGCAGGCTTAAAGCCTTCAAGACTCCAAGCCTTGGCAACAGGCTGATCCAAAAATAACCAACGCGCCCCTGAGTTTGCCAGCATCCCCGTCAGGTTTTGAGCGGTTGCCGAAGGCGGCAGGGGCGTCATGACGCCACCCGCACGCAGCACGCCAAAGTACAAGGCAACGTATTCAAGCGAGGTGCCGGCGCAGGCCGCGATCACATCCCCAGGCTGCATGCCATCACGCTGCAGACTAGCTGCCGCCCGGGATACCAACTGATCAAAGTCTTGATAGCTCAGCGTGACCCCATTTAGGATCAGCGCCGGGTGCTCGGGGCGCAGTTGCGCAACGGCGCTCAGACAGGCGGGTAGCGAGCCAACTGGCTGGGTTAAAAGGTCAGGTAAGTTCATGGGTAAGCGAACAAAAGTCGTGGGTAACTAGCGGAAGTTATCGGTAAGCAAGCGAAAGTCATGCGTGAGCAAGCAAAAGAATCCGATAGCGTAGAACTTTGGCAGGGGTAAACCTCACAGGGGTGGCTTTGCCAACAGCACCCCTAGCTAGAGCGGTTAAACTCACATTCTATAAGCAGTTTTCACTTACTAGATTTTCGGGATTCTCATGGCTCTGCAATGTGGCATCGTTGGTTTGCCCAACGTCGGCAAATCAACCCTTTTTAATGCCCTCACCAAGGCTGGCATCGCCGCCGAAAACTACCCGTTTTGCACGATTGAGCCCAACGTAGGCGTGGTCGAAGTTCCTGACGCCCGCTTAGGCAAGCTCGCCGAAATCGTCAACCCCGAGCGCATCTTGCATGCCACGGTTGAGTTTGTGGATATCGCAGGCTTAGTGGCTGGCGCCAGCCAAGGTGAAGGCTTGGGCAATCAGTTCTTGTCACATATCCGCGAAACCAACGCCATCATCAACGTGGTGCGCTGCTTCGAAGACGACAACGTCATCCATGTCGCGGGGCGGGTCGATCCGATTTCTGATATTCAAGTGATTGAAACTGAGCTTGCCTTGGCCGACATGCAAACCGCTGAAAAAGCCTTGCATCGCCATCAAAAAACCGCACGCTCGGGCGATAAAGACGCACAAAAAGTTGTGGCGATTCTTGAAGTTGTGATCAAACAATTAGACGATGCCCAACCGATTCGGGCGCTTGGTTTGTCAGACGAAGACATGGCTTTGATTGCACCTTTGTGCTTTATCACCGCCAAGCCCGCCATGTATGTGGGTAACGTCAGTGATCATGGCTTTAAAGATAACCCCATGCTCGATCGCCTGACTGAATACGCCACGGCACGCAAAGCACCCGTCGTCGCGATCTGCGCCTCGATCGAATCCGAAATTGCAGAACTGCCCGACGAAGATAAGGCTGTGTTTCTTGAAGACATGGGCATGCAAGAGCCAGGCTTAAACCGCTTGATTCGTGGTGCGTTCACCTTGTTAGGTTTACAAACCTATTTCACTGCAGGCGTGAAAGAAGTCCGCGCCTGGACAGTACCGATCGGCGCCACTGGCCCACAAGCGGCTGGTGTGATTCATACCGACTTTGAGCGTGGCTTTATTCGCGCGCAAACGATTGCTTACGAAGATTTCATTACCTTCAAAGGCGAGCAGGGCGCGAAAGAAGCCGGCAAGATGCGCGCTGAGGGTAAAGAGTATGTGGTGCAAGACGGGGACGTGATGAACTTTTTGTTTAACGTCTAAGTACTATGAAACCTGAGTCGTCAATTGATCTTATACAACTCACTGGTAAAAACTGATTTGGAAATTTTTTAGGACGCGTGTATCATTCAGTTACGACTCACCCTTTGACCGCTTGGTTAAACCAAGTGCTCTTTGGGCAGCAGGCCGCCTTAGGGCGGCTTTGCTATTTCTGCGGAGCTGCTTTTGCGCACGATTGTTAACATAGATGGTTACAACCTTGATTACGGATTATTACGAAAGACAAAGCTTAAATGGCTAGATATTTTTTCTTTGTTCAATGACCACGTATTAGACGCTCGGGCACAACTGCTCGAAGTGAGGTATTACACGGCTCCAGTCTTAGGCAGGATGTGTGACGATACGAGTTCGACACAGCGGCAACGTGCTTATCTTCAAGCACTGAGAAAAAGCTACCCGCAGACCATCAAGATTATTGAAGGCAAGATCCTCGCGACAACGCCATATCAGCGGCTGGTCAAACCCATACCCGAAGCCCCTCACTTAGTAAAAGTGCAAGTCTACGATTTCAACGAGAAGAAAACAGATGTCAACCTTGCTTCTGACATGCTTGCAGGAGCATGGACGGGTGCATTTGATCAAGCCGTCTTATGCAGCAACGATTCTGATTTGGAAGGTGCTTTTTCAATTATTAAAAAGCATCTTCCTCACATCCGTTTAGGTCTAGTGGCTCCAATACTGAGTAAGGACCATCGTCATATTTCAAAAGACCTCTCTCAAAATGCGGATTGGTCAAAAATACTAAGTCCATTTCATTTGCAAAATGCACAGCTGCCAGAGCGGATTCCCAATTCTGGGCTGTGCAGGCCCGTTAGTTGGTGATGTTGCTGATCGACCATGTGGGCAAAATGCCGTGAGCTTTATCCTAGAGTCTGATCCTAATCTAGGCTTACCATCTCCCGATGCTTCTGCCGGCGGGTTATTTGACTGAATGACGCAATGACAACAAAATCGACCCAACCATTGACGCATGCGCACATGGTCAAAAAGATGCTCAAGAATCCAGCCGTGAAGGCTGCGGTAGATAAGCTCAATCGCGAAGAGTTCGCAATTCTTGACGAGATTCTTGCTGCCAGAAAGCGAGCGGGGTTGTCTCAAGCACAAATCGCAAAGCGTATGGGCACCCATGCCCCCGCGATCGCTAGGTTAGAAAGCGCTCTAGCAACGGGCAAACACTCACCGAGTTTAAGCACGCTCAGAAAATACGCTGCGGCATTAGGTATGAGGGTTGAGCTTCATTTGGTTGAGGCATAGCTGATCCAACGCATTTCAGCCCATGGTAAGTGCCGTTAGTTCACGAGTGACGTAACAAAAAACTCCGAAGATCTGCAACGCAGCGATCCGCCAGATATTCACAAATACTGTGGCGTTCTCCATCGTAGGTCAATACCTCACCCCTTGGCAGATTAGCTCGCATCGGTTGGTATACGTCTGCCGAGCCGATTCGTCCAGCACCTGGCACCACAACTAAGGTTGGGCATTGTATTTTGTGTACCTGATCTGCCCATTCTTGCGTTGCCATATGTTCAATAAATCGCCCAATGAAGGGGATGTCATTTTGGCTAAGGGCGTCAAGAAACTCTTCAGCTTGAGGGCTGCCATGCAGATGAGGCGGAAAGCGATCGTCGATTGTGTTGGCCAAGAATTGCCTTAAACCGACTTTCGCAACCATGGGCAACCAGGTCAATGCCTGACTATTTTTTAGCCCTGGCGCTGAGCCGAAAAGCGCCAGAGTTTTGATGCGGGTTGGATGTTGAATGGCCAAATGTTGCCCGACATAACCGCCTGCAGAGTTTCCAACAAAGTGAACGGACTCTGTCTCGAGATGGTCCATCAGCGCAAGCACATCGTCCACCAAGACGGATAAGCTTAGCGGCTCATCCGCCGAGGGCACCTCAGACTTGCCGTGTCCGCGCATGTCCATTCTGACGACGCGGTAGTCGCGACAAAGAGGTGGAACCCATGAGCGAAATCGCTGTGCGTTAGCCATCGCGCCATGAAGCATAAAAATGGTTGAAGGCTTCACCCATGGATCAGTAAAGTCGTCTACGAAGAAATTAAAGTTCAGGCCATTCCGTTGAAACGAGCGATTCACAAGGGCTCCTTAATCTACTTTAATACCGGCGCTTTTAATGACTACGCCCCAAGTGTTGATCATCGATGAGATTTGAGCGTCGTGCTCACGCGGCGAGTTACCAATTAAATTTAGGCCTAACTCGCCTGCTCGTTTGACAACCGCCGGATCACGCAGTGCAGTGACAAATGTCTTATTCAAAACTGCAACAACACTATCGGAAGTTTTTGCGGACACATAAATACCCCAATAAGAGTCCGCCTCAACACCTTTGATTCCGCGGGAGATAAAGGTCGGCACAGTTGGGACGAGCGGGTTGACGGCATCGCCAGTGATTGCAAGTGCCTTGAGCCCCCCCGTTTG
>CAMCII010000337.1 GCA_945874505.1 Bordetella parapertussis
TTTCAAGTCATGTGAAAAAAACCTTTGAGTCACCAAATGAAAATTCAAGATGTCACCCTCACCTTGTTTAGCTGGGATGATATCCCTGCAACAAGCTACGGCGCGCACACGGGTCGTTTCTCGGGCGGCAGCAAGCTTGGCCTGCTCGCCATCACTACCGATCAGGGGATCACAGGTCACGCTTTTTTAGGCTCAGCGTTTTATCCTGCCGATATGGATGGCGCAAGCTTGATTAAGTATCTCAAGCCGATTCTGCTCAATCAAAATCCGCTTGATCGCGAACGCCTGTATAAAGCCATGTGGAAACGGGTTCGCACCACGACCGCACGCGCCATTGGCGCGATGGATGTCGCACTCTGGGACATCGCCGGAAAATTCGCGGGCTTGCCGATCCATCAACTGCTCGGCTCTTATCGTGATCGCATTCCGGCCTATATCAGCTCAGCCGTCTTGGCGGCCCCAGAGGCTTATGCCGAAGAAGCGCAGTACTACAAGGCACTAAACATGGCCGCGTACAAAATTCATCCACCACAAGTCTGGCGCGACGATATCAAGGTGTGTGAAGCTGTGCGCAAGACAGTCGGCGACGACTACACCTTGATGCTGGATTCGGTCTGGAGCTACGACTACCCCGCGGCCTTACGGGTTGGACAGGCGATCGAAGCGCTTGGCTTTTATTGGTACGAAGATCCGTTAGCCGATGCCGATATCTACAATTACATTGAACTGAAAAAGCATCTGACAATCCCCATCATGGCAACTGAATATCCAGCGGGCGGTTTGGATTCGTACGCCCCCTGGATTAAAGAACGTGCCACCGATTTCTTACGTGGCGATGTCGCCGTAAAGGGTGGCATCACAACGCTGATCAAAACTGCGCATTTAGCTGAAGCCTTTCATTTAAATTATGAAGTGCACCACGGTGGCAACTCGCTCAATAACTTTGCAAATCTACATGTCATCATGGCGCTTCAAAACACCGAACTTTTTGAAGTGCTGTTACCAGCCGAATCTCAAAAGTATGGGCTGTTGCAAGACATCGAAATTGATGCGCAAGGGATGATTCACGCGCCAATGGCACCCGGTCTTGGTGCGCAAATCGATTTTGATCTGATTAAACGAAAGACGCTTGGGGTGTTGACGTAACAGAATTCGTCAAGCGTCCCTTGGGGCGCGTACGATGATTGCTGCAAATCAATTAGAGGTCATCGCACGTCGCCAAACAATAACCCTCTCGAGCAGTCAGGTCTTGGCTTCAACGCTCTGCATCGCCTCATACTGGCGCCACACACAAGCGCCTTTGGCAGCCTTATCCAATGCTGCAAGGTAGGCTTCGTGCGCCAGTAAGTCGACGGCGCTTGGCAAAATCACAGGTAGATTTAACGCTTCAAGTCGTTGCTCGTTTGCCGCCACGCTTGCAGTTTCTGGCACGTCAAAGTTGTCGATCATCAAGCTGTCTTGACCGCGCGTCATGGCTAGCCAAACTTCAGCGAGTAGGCGTGAATCTAGCAGTGCGCCGTGCAACTGTCGATGTGCGTTCGATACCCCATAGCGATCACATAACGCATCAAGAGAATTACGTTTACCCGGGTGCAAGGTTTTTGCGTGTGCCAGCGAATCGGTGACGCCCGAGCAAACATTCGTGACGGGTTCACGATCGATTCGCTTGAGCTCGGCGTTTAAAAACTTTAAGTCGAATGGCGCGTTGTGAATGATGAGTTCAGCACCCTCGATAAAGGCTAAAAATTCGTCGACCTGCTCTTCAAAACGCGGCTTCGTTGATAAAAAGTCTGTCGTCAGGCCGTGTACTTCAAGCGCACCCGCATCACTATCGCGCCCAGGGTTCAGATACGTATGAAAATCGCGTCCGGTGATTCCGCGATTCAGGACCTCAATGGCACCAATCTCAACAATGCGATGGCCATAAGCAGGGTCAAGACCTGTCGTTTCAGTATCGAGAATAATCCAGCGCATAGTTTGGGTGACCTAAAAAGGGCGGGCGAACGAAAGGCGATCGCTAAATTAAAAAGTGCAAATCTTCGGCATACAGTCGGCGCTTAAAGCGTGGCATCTGCATTCTGTTGAAATAATCCTAACTAGAGTGCAACTATAGCGTGAACGGCGCGTTATCTCACATCCGCGATCGCGCATCCTCAACCCCACGATTGGCCAGCAAGTCGGCGCGTTCGTTACCGGGATCACCAGCATGCCCCTTCACCCAACGCCAAGTGATGTCGTGCTGCGTGACTAAACCATCTAATAAGAGCCACAGATCGGCATTTTTGACTGGCTTTTTGTCAGCAGTGCGCCAGCCGCGCTGCTTCCAGCCATGAATCCACTCGGTCATCCCCTTCATGACGTATTGCGAGTCGATATGCAGGGTGACCTTGCACGGCCGCGTCAAGGCACGCAAGGCTTCAATCACGGCCATCATTTCCATGCGGTTGTTGGTGGTCAAGGGTTCGCCCCCATGTAGGGTTTTTTCAACGCCGCCTCGCTTTAACAAAACGCCCCAACCGCCCGGGCCCGGGTTACCTTTGCATGCGCCGTCGGTCCAAATTTCTACGATGTCTTCAATATTCATGACAAGTTTCTTAAGATTAGTGTTCTCGCCACCACAAAGAGCGAGGCGTAGTCGAGCGCATCCTGTTATTCGCGCTATTCATCCTTCGCCTGCTCTGGGAGGATTTTCTTGCATGCGGCTAAACAGAGTCATCCAACGACTTTGAACTGGCCTTTTGCTGCAACGTTGCGCCAGCAGTTTGGCGTGCACCTTTGCGCACCGCCGCGGCAGTTTTCCAACGCGGCTTAATCAGTCGCATGCCAGCCACGCGTTTAACCGCTGAAACAACATACACGGCGCCACAGACCGGCCACCAACGGTTGCCGGCAGCCTCGGCAAACGCAAAGCGATCTAGCCATTTTTGTGAGCGAAGTGGAGGAACATAACAGCCAAAGTGCCCCAATTCGATTTCAAACGACAACAATTTGAGCCAGTCCTTTAAGCGGGGCAGCGACACCTGGGCCTGAATAGGCCGCGGCAAACAAGGCGCCAGATATGGGATTCGATGGCGTACGCCCCAAAGACTCCAGGGGTTAAACCCTGAAATCACGACCCGGCCTTCAGGCACTAAGACACGATCAACTTCGCGCAAGACTTGATGTGGGTGAGCGCTTGCTTCTAATCCGTGTGGCAATACCAATAGGTCTACACTTTGGGAGTCAAAAGGCAAGAACTCTGGTTCGGCCAATACCATGCCAGCCCAATCCGCCGCAGGTAACAGCGGCAACTCGGCACCCGCGTAGGCCTTGAACGGCATACGGTTGGCGCGCAAGAGGTCAAGATTAGGTTGCCCCAATTGCAACGCGTGATAGCCAAACACGTCGGCGACCATCTTATCGAAACAGGTTTGCTCAAAGCGTTGCACATATTGGCCGAGTTCGCTCTGTCGCCACTGCTCAAAGTCTACAATAGGGGATTGTGGTTTAGACACGGGTTCTCAAAAATGAATAAAACTCAACACCAACTTGATTTCGTACAGCCTTGCCCCGGCATCTCTCCGATCTCGGCCTTTAGCGACAACTATATCTGGTTAGTCTCTAATGGCCGCCAAGCCTTAGTAGTTGATCCTGGTCAAGCCCAGCCAGTGTTGCAGGTTCTCAAAGAACAGCAACTCTCACTGAACACTATTTTACTCACCCATCACCACGACGACCACGTTGGCGGGGTTGCTGAGTTGGTGGCGCAAACGGGTGCCAAGGTTTGGGGGCCCGCAGGCGAGGTCTTACCGGTGTGCGACGTGGCGTTGATCGAAGGCGACACCTTCGAAGAGACTTCGCTTGAGCTAAAACTCTCGGTTTTGGATATTCCTGGCCATACTGCGGGGCATATTGCATTTTTTGGTACTTTCGGTACCACCCCAGTTGTGTTTTGTGGCGATACACTCTTTGCAGCAGGCTGTGGTCGCGTGTTTGAAGGAACCCCCGCTATGATGGAAGCGTCGCTGGCAAAACTGGCAGCACTGCCAGTGGCTTCGAGGGTGTACTGCGCCCATGAGTACACACTGTCCAACATGCGCTGGGCCAGTGTGGTCGAACCCGATAACCTTGCGCTGCAAAGTTGGCAAGAGCACTCTAACGAGCAACGTCGGTTAAATCAGCCTACCCTCCCCAGCTCGATCGAACTTGAGCTGGCCTGTAACCCGTTTTTGCGCGTGCGGCAGCCCAATATTGTGCAAGCCGCCACCAACTGGGCGCAACGCGAACTCACCACCCCTGTTGAGGTGTTCGCGGCGCTCAGAGAGTGGAAAAACAACTTTCGTTGACCCCCATGCGTTTTTTCCGTTTGTTGTGCGTGCTCAGTCTGCTAGCCTTGGTGGGCTGCGCTACCCAAGAGCAAAAAGGCCGTTACGTTGCTGCGGACACCTCGCGCACCATCGATTTGACGATCCCACCGCTTGACGCCTGGGAACGCATCCGTCGTGGTTTCGCCATTCCCAACCTCAACACGCCCCT
>CAMCII010000338.1 GCA_945874505.1 Bordetella parapertussis
CGAATACTTTTTTAGTGACGATTTGCCAAAAAATAATTACGGAAAAATTCTTAAAACAGAGCTGCGTAAGCAACTCGCCAAAGGAAAATAATCATGCGTGACGTCTTTGTAGCGGGTATCGGCTCGACCACCTTCGGCAAACATATTGCCACGCCGATTGAAGCGTTAGCCGTTGAGGCCGCCGCACGTGCCATTGTTGAATCGGGTATCGACCGCGAGCGCATCGGTGCCTTGTATCTGGGTAACTTCATTAGCGGCCCGCTCACTGGCAAAGAGGTCTTAGCGGGCATCGTAGGTGAGCGCTTAGGGTTGGGCAACATCCCCTGCACCAAAGTCGAAGGCGCTTGCGCCTCGGGCGGCATCGCTTTTAGGCACGCCTGGATCGCGATCGCCAGCGGCATGTGCGACGCCGTGATGGTGGTGGGTGTCGAGAAAATGACCCACGCGTCAACCGCTGAAGTGACCTCGGCCTTGAACTGCGCCATGGACAACGAAAACGATGGGCCAAGCGGGCTGACGTTTCCAGGCCTCTTTGGCATGGCCTGGCGCATCCACGCCAATCAGTACGGCACCACACGTGAAGATATCGCTGCGGTCGTCATCAAAAACAAAGCCAATGGTTTGAAGAACCCCTTGGCACAAATGGGGGCTTCGTTAACCCTCGAGCAAATTTGTGCGTCAGCCATGATCGCTGACCCCTTGCAAATGTTTGACTGCTGCCCTGCAAGTGACGGCGCCGCGGCGATCGTGCTGTGCGCCGAGCCTTTGTTATCGAGTCAGGCACGACAAAACAAAATTCGCGTGCTGGCGTCGGCTCAAACTAGTGGCTCACCGCGTATCGCCAATCACCCCGACCTGTGTTCGTTTGAAGCCACCGTCACCGCTGCACAAAAGGCCTACGAGCAATCAGGGCTGCAGGCCAAAGATATTGACCTCTGCGAGTTGCATGACTGCTTTTCGATCGCCGAAATTATCGACAGCGAAGACCTAGGCTTGGTACCACGGGGCTTGGGCGGTAAATGGGCTGCCGAAGGCCGCACTGGGATGCACGGCGATGTGGCCATTAACCCAAGTGGTGGATTGCTCGCCAAGGGGCACCCCGTGGGCGCAACCGGTATTGGCCAAATCTACGAAGTGGTCAAACAGTTGCGTGGCGAGCACACCAATCAAGTCGCCAACGCACGTATCGGCATGACACATAACCTGGGCGGTACGGGTGTTGCCTGCACGGTCAACATTTTAGGGCGCGATTAATCATGTCGAACTCAACCCTTGTTACACCAGAGCTGCTGACCTTTCACCAATGCGCTAAGTGCGGCACTTTGGATGCAGCTTGCATTAACACCTGCGCGAAATGCTTGGCTAGCGAGATGAACCCAGTTCAAATTGCCGGCATTGGTAAGCTCGTGAGCTGGACCACTGTGCGTAAACCGCCTTTGCGTTTCAAGGCCGACGGTATGTATCATGTTGGCGTCTTTGACTTGGATAATGGCTTTCGGGTCACCGGCCGGTTTTTGCCCGAAGACGGCGATCAGTTAGGCGACCGTGTTGTTGCGGTACCCACCACCGTGACCGAGCCCACAGGCCCCGTCACACCCACCTTTCGAGTGCAAAAGAATGTCTGATATTACCTATGAAAAGCACGGCGCCGTGCGACTGATCACCATCAATCGCGCTGACAAAATGAATTCGTTAACGTTTGAGGCCAACGACGACCTAGTGGCCGCGTGGCACGAGTTTGATAATGATGAGTCGGCGCGCGCTGCGGTCATCACCGGCGCAGGCGACAAAGCCTTTTGCGCAGGCGCAGACTTAAAAACCTACACCATGGATTTTGCCCGCGCACCGGCACAAGAGTTTCGTAAGAAATATACCAACGGCCCAGGCATTGGCGGCATCACGCGCAACCTTGATATCGATAAGCCCATTGTCGCCGCCGTCAACGGTTTTGCGATTTCGGGGGGCTTTGAATTGTCGCTCGCCTGCGATCTGCGCTTTTGCTCACCCAACGCTGAGTTTGCCCTGCAAGACGCCAAATGGGGCTTTCATGCCTGTGATGGCGGGCTCATTCGTTTGCCGCAAATTATCGGTATGGGTCACGCCATGGAGATCATCTTATCGGGCGAACGTGTCGATGCCGAACACGCGTACCGCATTGGTCTAGTCAATCGCATTTACCCACAGGCTGATTTGCTGCAAAAGACCTTGGATTACGCTGCCATGCTCGCGACGCGTGCGCCTTTGTCGCACCGCTTTGCCAAAGAAGTGGTGCGCCGCTCAATGGGCATGCATATGGACGAGGCCCTGAAATGGGAGTCGCGTTCGTTCAGGGATGTTGCCTTGACTGCAGACCTAGAAGAAGGCGTCGCCTCGTTCAAAGAGCGCCGCGACGCTAAGTTTAAGGGTAATTAGGGGTATGTATTTGTAAAAAACCGTAGTAGAGTTTTGCCCAAGCATCAGGCTATAGAAACGAAAGACACAGCAGGCCTGATAAACAGTTTTGCACAAGCATCTAGCCTGACAGACGAAAATCGCAGCAGGCCTGATGAAAATAAGATTTCAATCCGGAGACAAAAAAATGAAGACAGCTTTCAAACGCGGCATCTGGCAAGCGGCACTCGCCTCAGCCTTTATCACCTGCGCAGCCACGTCGCTTGCGCAAGTCAAAGTGGGTGTGATCCAAGGCCTAAGCGGCCCACCCGCGATCGTTGACTTTGGCGAGTCGTACTTACAAGGCATTAAGCTTGCACTCAAAGATTATCAAGCAGCCGGTGGCAAAACAAAAATTGAACTGGTTGTCTATGACGACGAAGCCAATCCACAGCGTGCGGTATCGCTCGCGCAGCGCTTGATCCAAAACGACAAAGTGCCTGTCGTGATCGGTACGGTCAGCAGCGGTAACGTGTTGGCGATGGCACCGATCTTGCAAAAAGCTGGGATCCCCTTGATGGCGGGCCCTGGCATTGCCACCAACATCACCACGCAATTCATTAACGAAAAGCCCAGCTATATTTTTAGATGCTCAATGGTCGAGAAATTTCAGATCGATCAGATGCTTGATTGGGGCGCAAAAAGCTTCAAGCGGATCGGTTTAGTGCACTCAACCACGGGCTACGGTAACTTCGCAGCTAAAGAGATCCAAGAGGGTCTCAAAAAGCGTGGTATCGAGTTGGTGGCGATTGAAGCTGCAGCACCAGGCGTCAACGATCTGACCCCGCAAATGGTCAAACTGCGTGATGCCAAAGCCGAACTCGTCTTGAACTTTCACGAGTCGTTTGAGCTGCCTTTCCGCCCAATGCCACGCATTAACTACAAGCCTGTTGTGGCCGGCAACTGGGGCCTGTCATCGCAAAAGGTTCTTGAAATCGTAGGGAAAGACGCCATCGAAGGCACGGTCATGGGTCAGGCACTTGATGTCGGCACTGCACGCGCCAAAAACTTTGATGAGCGCATGCAAAAAGAATACGGTAAAGACTACCGTTGGCCTGTCGTGACGTCGTTAGGGTACGACGCTGCGCAAATCGTTTTTAAAGCCGTTAATCAAGTCGGCAAAGCAGACCCTGAAGCGATTCGCAATGCCATCGAAAACATCTCTGGCATTGAAGCGGTTTCGGCAACACCTGCCAAGCCCTTTAGCCCCACTGATCACGAATGCCTTGACTACGAAAACGTCTTCTTAGGCGTCTGGAAAAATGGTGTTGTTACCCGTTTGAAATACTAAGATGGAGCTCGGCAACCTGATCCAGGTGCTGTCGGGCGGCCTGGCGATGGGGGCGATTTACGTCCTCGTCGCGCTTGGCCTCTACATCACCCACCTCACGACCCATCGCGTCAACTTCGGGCAAGGCGACTTTTTAATGGTCGGGGCATTTTTGCTCTTGCTGTTTCGCAAGCTCGACATCCCACTTGGCTTAGCCGTTATCGCTGTTCTGGTCATTCTGGCTGTCATGGGCTGGTTGTTAGATCGCGTCGCGATCAGACCGCTTGACCGCAAAAAAGATACCTTGATTGGTGCCTATTCATGGATGCTGACCACCGCAGGCGTTGCGTTGATCTTGCAAAACGTGATCGAGCTTGGCTTTGGCAAAACTTCACAATATTCAGCCCCACTGTTTAGCTCAAGACGTGACGAAGTTGTGCAGGTCTTGGGTGCAGGGTTGTTCTTAGAAGAAATTTTAGTGATTGTGGCCGCGGTATTAATCGTCGGTCTCTTTTACGGCTTTATGTTTCATTCACGCTGGGGCAAGGCGATTCAGGCCGTCGCGTTTAATCCAGAGGCGGCCATGCTACTGGGCATTCATACCAACCGCGTCAAAGTTGGGGTGTTTGTGATTGCGTCGATCTTGGCTGCGGTCGCCGGAGTACTGATCGGCCCAATCGTCACCATCAATCCACAGATGGGTTTGGTACTGACGATCAAAGCCTTGATCGTAGCCGCAATTGGCGGCTTCGCAAATCCGGTGGGTATTTTGATTGGCGGCATTTTGTTTGGCGTGTTCGAATCGATTTCAAA
>CAMCII010000339.1 GCA_945874505.1 Bordetella parapertussis
CCGGCCTTTGCGCGTAAACCACTATTTGGTTATGCCTCGATGGTCTATGCGACAGCGTCGATTGCCATCTTGTCGTTTATTGTCTGGGCGCATCATATGTTTGCGACAGGGATGCCAGTGACAGGTCAGTTGTATTTTATGTACGCGACGATGTTGATTTCGATCCCAACCGGGGTAAAAGTATTCAACTGGGTTGCTACGATGTGGAAAGGTTCAATGACCTTTGAAACGCCCATGCTGTTTGCGGTTGGCTTTATCTTTGTGTTTACGATCGGCGGCTTTACTGGTTTGATCCTTTCGATGGCGCCGATTGATATCCAAGTCCACGACACGTATTACGTTGTTGCACACTTTCACTACGTGTTGGTAGCGGGTTCGCTGTTCGGCTTGTTTGCGGGCACCTATTACTGGTTACCGAAGTGGTGCGGTTACATGTACGACGAAAAGCTGGGTAAGATTCACTTTTGGTCGAGCATGATTTCTTTCAACATCACGTTCTTCCCAATGCACTTTATGGGTCTGGCTGGCATGCCCCGTCGTTACGCTGATTACGCGGCGCAGTTCACAGACTTTCATCAAATCGCGACCCTTGGCGCGTTTTGGTTTGGAATCTCTCAACTGTTGTTCCTGTATATCATCCTGAAGGCTTACGCTGGAAAAGGCGAACCCGCTGCAGCCAAACCTTGGGAGGGTGCTGAAGGTCTCGAATGGACGGTGCCCTCACCAGCACCATTCCATACCTTCGAAACACCGCCCGTCGTGAAATAGGTTAAAGATGCCAACCGCAGAACAGCGTCGTAAAAATCGGCGCACTGGTTTGTACTTCGCCATCCTCGTGTTTGGCTTATTTGCCTACACGGTTGGACGGCAAGTGTATTTACATTATTTTTCGTGAAGCTTGGTTTCAAAGCATGAGCGATGACTTAAAAGAACTTGCTCAGCGTAAATTGAGTTTCTTTCAAACACTGAAAGCAGTTCTTTGGGCGCTGTTTGGTGTAAGAAAGGGCTCAGGTTATCAAGAGGATATTTCGAAGCTCAATCCGGTGCATTTGATTGTTGCTGGGATTTTATTGACAGTCATTTTTGTGGTGAGTTTGGTTAAGATTGCCGGTTGGGCAATCACCGTGCTAACTTAAAGTTAATATTCACATCGTGTAAGTTTGGAGAACAGAATGAGTGCATCCCACTCGACGCATGGCAACGTAGCCCCGTATTACTACGTACCCGCTGATTCGGCGCATCCAGTTTGTGCAAGTGTTGCGCTATTAGTCGTGATGCTGGGCGCGTCGGCCTGGATCAACGGAGTCGACGCTGCCAAGTGGGTGGTGCTCGCCGGCTTGCTCGGACTATTTGTCGTGTTGTATTACTGGTTTGGTGACGCGATTCAAGAGTCTGAGGCGGGCCTAAACAGCAAGCGTATCGACATGTCGTACCGCTGGAGCATGAGCTGGTTCATCTTTTCAGAAGTGATGTTTTTTGGCGCTTTTTTTGGCGCCCTCTGGTACACGCGCACCATCACTTTGCCATGGCTGGGTGATTTAGACCATAAGCTCTTGTTGTGGCCTGACTTTAATGCTGTGTGGCCAAACCTGGGCCCTGCTGGTGTGGTTGAGTCGTTTCAAACGATGGGGCCCTTTTGGTTACCAACGATTAATACGGCCCTGCTGCTAGCGTCTGGCGTGACGCTGACAATTTCTCATCATGCCTTAATTGCAGATCATCGGGGTAAGGCAAAGTTTTGGTTGTTCGCGACCATCGTCTTAGGCTTTATTTTCGTCGGTCTTCAGGGCTATGAGTACTACCACGCGTACACCGATTTAAATCTGAAATTCAACTCAGGTGCGTATGGTTCGCTGTTTTATATGCTGACGGGTTTTCATGGTTTTCATGTGCTGTTGGGCGCCACGATGTTAACCGTGATTTTGATTCGCATGATGAAAGGTCACTTCAGATCAGATCACCATTTTGGCTTTGAAGGTGCCGCGTGGTACTGGCACTTTGTTGACGTCGTGTGGCTAGGCTTGTATCTGTTTGTGTATTGGTTTTAGTTCAAACAGTTGCGGTGCTGTTGAAAGAAAAAAGCCGGCAAGCGCCGGCTTTTTTCTTGAGCGCTCTTGGGCTAGCGTTGAAAGCCTGTTGTTTCAACCCATCCCATCCAGTGCGCGAACAACAGAAACAGAAACAAGGCAACGGACAAACCAATTCGAAGCGTCAAGGCATTCACCGTTTTGCTTGAACTGCCTTTGTCTCGCATGAGGTAAAACAGCGCCGAAGCCAGACTGCCTAAAATACCGATAAAGGCCAGTATCACCACGATTCGCATGACGCTCTCCATCCAAAACAGGAATTATCGCAGACATGTCGCCACCGATATCCAATAAACGAATCGTGCTCGCGCTGGTGCTGCTGGCTATCGTGGGCGGCCTGTGTGTCATTTTGGGGTTTTGGCAACTTGAGCGCGCCACGCAAAGGCAAGCTATCGCAGCTGACATACAGTCAGGGCGTCAGGCCGCACCGGTTAACCTAAACGCCTCAACTGCGCAGAACAGCCAGTTTAAAAACTGGATGCCTGCATTGGCGCAGGGTCGCTGGCGTGGTGAGTTTAGTGTGTTGCTCGACAATCGAAATCTAGCTGGGCGGCCTGGCCTCTGGTTGGCAACACCGCTAGAAATGGAAGATGGTCGCGCGGTATTAGTGTTAAGAGGGTGGTTGGCCAGGCCAATCGGCGATCAGCGGGCACCTGTTGTCCCCTCGCCAAGGCAACTGCAAAACATCCAGGGTGAGCTGACGATGCATGTGCCTCGCCTGTTTGAGCTTTGGACCTCGGGCAACGTCAACACGTCTACTTTGAGCTTGAACGCCCGAACTCGCAGCCATGGGGAGTTTGAAGCCGTCGATACTGGGCAATTGCTCAGGGTTCAGAACTTATCTTTAGAAAAGTTGTCAGAGCAAACTGGTTTAAATTTAATACCCGTAGTGTTGTTACAGACAAGCGCGTCGAATGATGGTTTGATACGCGCATGGCCTGAACCCTCTGTGGACGCTGACAAAAACGTTGGCTATGCCATGCAGTGGTTTGGATTTGCCACGATTTGTTTGGTCGCCTTGCTTGTTTTACTTTGGCGGCAAAGACGTAATCGTTAGCCTTTATATTTTTTGATGGAACAGTATGACGCAGCCCGACACCCCTCGCCCAAGGTCACGCACCCCACTAGTGTTGATTGTTTTACTCAGCTTGTCACCGGTGCTGGCCGCCGTGTTCGCGTATTTCAATCCACAGTATCGCCCTGACGGCAGTGTGGCCTACGGCACGCTGATTGAGCCACAGCGACCGATCCCCGCGCGTGACGCACTGCAAGCAACGACTCTTGACGGCAAGCCGTTTGATGTCGCGTCGTTAAAGGGTAAGTGGCTACTCGTGACGGCCGATGGGGGTGACTGCCAAGATGCCTGCGCCCGCAAGCTGTTTATTCTGCGTAACTCGCATGCGAGCCAAGGTAAAAACGTTGAGCGCTTGGCACGAATCTGGTTTATTACCGATAACGCGCCCGTGCCCGACAGAGTGCTTGAGGCCTATAAGGGCACCATTATGTTGCGCGTGCAACCTGAGCAACTTCAGGCGTACTTACTGAAAGAGGCCACCACGACAGTTGCGCCTGTCACCGCAACGCCTGCACAGAGTGCGGCAACGGCGCTAGCCGAGCCGATGTGGATCATTGACCCCCATGCCAATCTGATCTTGCAATACCCTGCAAATGCTGAGCCTGAGAAAGTGCGTAAAGATATCAGCAAGCTTGTCTATCACTCAAGGATTGGCTGATGTCGCAGGCAACCGGTGCGGATGCGTTCGTCACGACGCGACGACGTTATCAAAGACTACTGTTTTTGACTTGGTTTCTGACCCTTGATCTCATTATGTTTGGCGCCTTTGTCAGGCTGACGGATTCGGGTTTGGGTTGCCCCGATTGGCCCGGCTGTTATGGCAGTGTGACGCCAATTGGGGCCTTGCAATCGATCCGTGAGGCTGCGCAGATCATGCCTGAGGGCCCTGTGACCTTACCTAAGGCTTGGATTGAGATGATCCATCGCTACGTGGGCGCCTTACTTGGTTTGTTGATCATCGCCATCAGCTGGATGGCCTGGCGCTATCGGACTAAACTCGGTGCTTCACCTGTGCTGGCCTTTGTCACCTTGGTTGCAGTCTGTATACAAGGGGCCTTTGGAGCTTGGACCGTCACGCACCAATTGATGCCACTCGTAGTGACTGTCCACCTGCTCGGCGGCATGACTTTACTGGCACTGATGACCTGGCTTGCGGCCCGCGAACGTCCGCATCAGCCTGTGTCTTCATGGACGCAACGTTATCTTGGTTGGGCCTACTTCGGACTATTTTTATTATTTGTTCAAATAGCCTTGGGGGGGTGGGTGAGCACCAACTACGCGGCCCTAGCCTGCATGGACTTTCCAACGTGTCAGGGTAGCTGGTGGCCGCCAATGGATGCTGCCA
>CAMCII010000340.1 GCA_945874505.1 Bordetella parapertussis
AATCCCAGCGGCACCCGCGTCAGGTTGTGTCTGCGCGTACACTAAAAACACCTCCGCAATTTTCGCATTGATAATCCAAGCTTTCTCGCCCTGCAAACGCCAACCGTCTGAGGTCTGAACCGCGCGGGTCGTCACCGCTGAAAAATCCGACCCTACTTCAGGCTCAGTCAAAGCGGTACACCCGATCAACTCGCCACTCACTAACCCAGGCACCCAGCGCTTAGAGACGTCAGCAGGCAACCAACGCGATACATCATCGGCCACATTCTGTGAGTTGATCACAGCCATTGACACACCAAAATCCAAGCTAGCCAAACGTTGGGCAAGTTGCGCTTTGGTCGAATAAGGCGCACCAAAGCCACCGTGCTCAAGTCCAACTTGAATCCCAGTCAAACCAAAGCTTGCGGCAACGCTCAGCCGCTTTCGCTCGCGGACAGCATCGTAGGGGCCAAGCAAAGAATCGGCGCTCATCGCTTGAGCGCAAAAGCGCTCAAGCTGCTCAAACCATTGGGTCAGACTGCGCGTACTGTGCGTCATTGCGCTCAACGTCTTTTAAAGAAACTCGTAAACAAAGACCAAGCATACGCCAAGAGTGGAATAATCCCGCGTGGCATAAATATTGTCGTTAATACCAACAACAAACCATACACGATAAGCCGATATGTTTCGGCAACGCGCAAGAACTCTGGCAACGCGACAACGAGAAAAGCACCAACGACAGGCCCTGCCAACGTGCCGCTGCCCCCAAGAATCACCGCCAAGATCGCATTCAGAGACTGATCTACACCAAAGGGTTCGGGGTTTAAGAACCCAATGAAATGTGCATAAAGCGCCCCGGCCACGCCGCATAACGCGGCACTCAACACAAAGGCAAACATCTTGTAGCGCCAGGCGAATACCCCGGCCGCGTCTACCAGCGGCTCGTTTTGCCGAATCGCCAAAAGCACTCGTCCTACACGCGAATGTAAAACTAAACCACAAATCACCGTGGCACAAACCGCGCAGATCAGGGTGAGATAGTAGTAAGCGTTACGTGTTTCAAAGTTAACAATCAAGCCAAAGACAGAAAAGCTTTCTGGCTTGGGGACACCCGTGATACCCGATTCACCACCCGTCAACGAGCTGTAGTTAATCAGCACAATGAAAATCACTAAGTTGTAGGCCATCGTCACAATGGCAAAATAATGACCCTTCACTCTTAGGCTAGGGTATCCCACCATCACGGCCAACAGACCAGCCATCAAAGGAGCACAGGCCATGCTAGCCCAGACAGACCACCCAAGCTTAGTCGTCAGCAACGTCGAGGCGTAAGCACCGACCCCCATAAAGCCGGCGGCGGCAATTGACACGTAGCCAGTAAAACCTTGCACCAGATTTTGACCTTGCGCAACAATCACCCAAATCAAGGCCAAAATCCCTAAATGCAAAAAGTAGGGAACCTTCACTAACGCGGGTGCGAGCGCAAGCACTAACAGACTCAGCAAGGCCCAGCCAAGGTGTGTTTTCACTACACTCATTTTTTACCCAACAGGCCTTCAGGCCTAAACAACAACACCACAATCATGACTAAAAATGCGATCACATCTTTATAAGCCGACGATAAATAGCCCGCCGCCAGTGCCTCGCTGACACCCAGAATCAAGCCACCGACAATCGCGCCCGGCACTGAACCCAAGCCACCTAAGATCAACACGGCAAAACCTTTGATCACTAAGCTTTCACCCAAACCAGGTGCAAGCGCAAGCATGGCACCCACCAAAGCACCGCCAGCCACTCCTAGTGCCGACGACAGGGCAAACACCACCAGCGCAACCGCATTGACGTTGACGCCCATTAAAATCGCTGCCGAGCGGTTTTGCGCCACTGCGCGAATCGCTCGACCTGTTTTGGTTCGGCTCACAAAAAACGACATGGCGACAATCAACACTGCAGTCGTCACCATCACGTATACCCGCAACTCTGTGACCACCAACCCCGCAAGGTTGAAGACACTTTGAAACGGCGTACGAATGACCATTTGGTCTGGGCCAAAGGCTAACAAGTTCAAGCCATCAATCATCATCGTCAGCCCAAGAGCAATAATGAAGGCGTTGATATGCGCAGCATTTTGTACTGGACGATAGGCAAAACGCTCAACGAGCAAACCAAGGAGCGCGCCCACCACCATCGCAAGCATCATCGCAACAAAAAATGGCACACCCAATTTTTCGATTAAGAAAAACGTGACATAGCCCCCCGACATGGCCACAACCCCATGAGCAAAGTGCGCGATCCCTAAAATGCCGAAAACAATCGTCAAGCCGATGGCGATCAGGGTATAAACCGCCCCAATCGCCAAGCCATTAAAGACCTGTTGCAAGAACTCAATCACACAGGCATCCCTTTGCTGGATCGCTGACGATCATTTACGCAGGCCTCTTAAATAAGTTGAATAGGCCGCGGGGTCAGAAGGCAAGTCTTGAACATAGATCCATTTACCCTTTTGCCATTGAAACGCACCATTAGACGTGTAGGCCTGTCCGTTTTGATCAAACATCATGCCGGCCACAGGTAGATATTTCATCACCGCTTCTTTGGGCACACCGATCTTGAACGCCGCTGCTGCGACCTTCAGAGGATCGCTTGCGCTACCGGCCGCTTCGATCGCATTTTTCAAGACATACACTTGGTCATAGGCGTAAGGTGAGCTCGGCGATGGGGGTGTACCGTATTTTTTTGTGTAGTTCGCAACATACGTCTTCGCGGTGGTGCCCAATGCCTCGAGAGTCAACTCTGTCGGGCGCAAATCCCAAACGCCTTCCATTTGTTCGGTGGTGGCAACCCTTAAAAATTGCTCTTCGCTACCGCTCGTGAAACCATAGCGTGCAACCTTCATTCCCATTTCAACTGATTGCCTGTAAACAAACGCCGCAGGCTCAATGTAGCCTAGCACCAAAATTGCATCAGGGTTCAAGGCTCGTACCTTGGTGAGCTGCGGCGTCATGTCACGATCTTTTAAACCAAAGGTCTCTTTGGCAATAATTTTGCCACCGCCCTTAACGAACTCTCTTTCAAACGCTTCAAGATATTGCGTATAGAAGCCAACATCTAATGAGCCAATGACCGCGATATTCTTCGCGCCCTTGCTTGCAACAAACGTACCCGCTGCTGCACCCGTAAAATCTGCAGGTGGACGCGTACGCAACAAGTTTGGCACACCCAGTGTCGTGATGCTGCGCTCGGCCGCATTACCCACCAGCATCAAGACCTTTTCTTTACCAATAAATGAAGCAACGGCGCTAGTCGGGCCAGAGCAGCAAAACCCAACAATGTATTGAGCGCTATCACGATCGATCAGCTTGCGCACAGCGTTCGTGCCTTCGGTTGGATTCGCCTTGTCGTCGTAGGCAATCACATTCAGCTTGTAGGTGTCGCCGCCCGCTTTAATACCTCCTTTCGCATTGATCTCTTCGGCAGCCATTCTGACCGCATTAGCCTGAGGCAAACCGTACACCGCGCCAGGCCCAGTGAGTGAATCATTTAGGCCAAGCGTCAACTGCTTTTCAGCCGCACTGGCAAAGGCCATGGCCACGGCTAAAGCACCGCCCAGCATGCCCGAGGCTATTGTTGAGGTGCGAGTTTTCAGATTGTGCTCTCCTGATGTTTTTAGATGATTATTGTTAAGACCGAATGCTATTAGACGAAATTGTTTGTACGCTGAACCCTGATTAGAAAAAGTTGGCATCCTTCACACGACTATCAATGCATTCTGCTCTGCAAGGCAGAATGACACACCCCCTAAAACGTTAATGACCGAGATAGGCTTTACTCACTTCTGGATGCGACAGCAATTCAGCGCCGCTTCCTTCTAAAACGATCTCACCTGCCTCGTACAGATAGGCGTGATCCGCTAAACCAAGCGCCATTTTTGCGTTTTGCTCCACTAATAAAATTGTCGTGCCACGGGACTTGATTCGCGCAAGTGTCTCACCCACTTCTTGCACAATCTTAGGTGCCAAACCAAGCGAGGGTTCGTCAAAAATACACAGCTTTGGACGCGACATCAATGCCCTGGCAATCGCGAGCATCTCTTGCTCGCCACCCGATAAGGTGCCAGCCATTTGCGTAGCACGTTGGCGCAAGACCGGAAACATTTCGAACATCTCGTTCAGATCGTCAGCCTCTTTGGCATCCCTTCGAGTATGCGCACCCATTTTCAAATTTTCTAACACGGACATTCCGCCAAACACTTGGCGTCCCTCGGGGCACATGGTGATGCCATGGCGTACGATCTGGTGACCTGGTAGTCGTTCAAGCGCAACACCTTCAAACTCAATCGATCCAGAACGCGAGGGCAACAAACCTGTGATGCATTTCAAAGTGGTACTTTTTCCGGCACCGTTCGCGCCAATCAGTGAGACACATTGCCCAGCCTTCACTTCAAAACTCACACCATGCAAGACGTCGGTCTTGCCATAGCCTGCATAGAGATTATT
>CAMCII010000341.1 GCA_945874505.1 Bordetella parapertussis
GTGCATCATCTTGTCATTGACGGGATATCGTGGCGCATTTTGCTCGAAGACCTAGAGTCCTTGCTGGTGCAACACAGTCTAAACCAGACGTTGCAATTAAAGCCTAAGACATCCTCATTTGCCCAGTGGACGACAGCGCTCAGCCAATACGCCGATTCGCAGCACGTGCTCAAAGATTTGACCTACTGGCAAACGCAAGTCAATCAGCGAGTGCCGAGCCTTCCAGTTGACTTTGTCGCAGCTCCATCAAGCAATACCTTCGAGTCGACCATCCATTTTGAGTCTTCACTTGACGCTGAGATGACACAGTCTTTGTTGACTGAAGTGCCGAAAGTGTATCGAACACAAATCAACGATATTCTCATGACCGCCTTAGTCACTGCGCTTGGCCGCTGGACGAATTCGCAAGAATTTGAAATTTCGCTTGAAGGGCATGGACGAGAGGATTTATTTGACGATCTCGATATGACACGGACGATCGGTTGGTTCACCTCATTGTTTCCGGTACGGCTGAGTTATCGAAAAGACGAAGACCTTGCTCAAACGATTCGTCGAATCAAAGATCGGATGCGCAATATTCCGACAAACGGTCTCACCTATGGACTATTGCGCTATCTCAACTCAAACGAGCAAACCAGACGCTCTCTGACTCAACAGACGCCAAGCCCAATTAGTTTTAACTATCTTGGTCAGTTTGATCAAGCAACAAAGGGGCAACTGCTACTCGATGAGGCTGCAGGTGACACCGGCTCAGATATCGGAGGCTCAGGTCAACGACAAGCACTGATCGATATTAATTCGCGTGTATCGTCGGGGCAGTTCATCTTGAACGTGAGCTACAGCAAAAATATCTTCGCCGCCAAAACGATTGAAGATTTTTCGGCTTTATATTTAAACGAATTGCGCAATATCGTCAGGCACTGCGCCGAGCGGCAGGCCACGCCGGTTATTGGCGATAGCTTCCCACTCGCCACACTGAGTGAAAAGCATTACACCGAGCTCACTGCGACTCACGCAACCAACATCGAAGATATCTACCCGCTCTCACCGATGCAAGAAGGGATGGCCTTTCATAGCCGCTTTGCGTCGGCCTCGGGCGCCTACATCATCCAATTGAGTTGCGAAATGTCGGGGCAGTTTGAGCCGAAAACTTTCGTCAAGGCTTGGGATCGAGTTCTGGCGCGCCACCCTAGTCTGCGTGTTTTTATATTTGAAGGTGGTGACACCGCAGATCATCAGATCGTGTTGCGTCAGGTTGAGCTTGAGTGGACAACACAAGACTGGGTGCAACACTCACCCACACAACAGCAAGACGCCTGGCAAGAGTTAGTCTTGCGTGATCGCTATCTAGACTATTCGCTCGAGACTGCGCCCTTAATGCGCTGTTATCTCATCAAGCTGTCTGCCACGCACTGGAAGTTTCTCTGGAGCCATCACCATATCTTGACCGATGGTTGGTGTTTGCCGATTTTGATGAAAGAAGTTCTTCATTACTATCACAACCCAGAGGATTCAGGCTTACGGCTGCCCACTCCATACCGCGACTACATCGCCTGGCTGAAACAACAAGACCTTGAGGTTGCAAAAACTTATTGGCTGAATTATTTGTCGGATTTTTCGGCACCTACATTTCTGGGTATCGAAAAAAGTCTTCAACAACAAACGCTAGCGTCGGGTTCACAATTTGCTGAATTAAATCTTCTATTAAGTGACGAACTGAGTCGCGCGCTGGCTGATATCGCAAAACGGCATCGCTTGACCCTCAGCAATATTTTGCAAAGTGCTTGGGCTACCCTGTTACATATCTACAGTCAGTCTAACGATATTGTATTTGGCGCAACGGTGTCTGGCCGCCCGCCTGAGCTCGATGGCGTCGAAGGAATGGTAGGTCTTTTTATCAATACCCTACCCGTTCGTGCAACTCTGCAACCCAATCAAACAATCGTTCAGTTCATGACGATGCTTTTACACAATCAGATGGAGAGTGATGTCTATGCATACACTCCGCTGGTGACGATACAGGCCTGTAGTGAACTACCTCCTAGAACGGCGCTATTCAACAGCATTTTGGTCTTCGAGAACTATCCGCTAGACGACAGTATCGATGAGCAGGCACAAGCTTTATCCTTCAATGCGCTTCAGTTGCACGAGCAAACCAACTTACCGCTGACCATTACGGCGTCAGGCGGCGACCGCGTCCCTGTCAAGATCTCTTACGATCAGACTATATTTGATGAAAAGGCTGTGGGTCAGCTTCTCGAGAGCCTGCACCGTCTCTTGGCCTTCGCCGGTTCAAATCCAGAGGCAAGCGTCCGTCACTGGCATGCTAGTGTGACCTCAGAGCACGACCAGCAACGCTTGAAGACAGCAATGAGAGCCAGTGAGTGCAAACTTCCAGAGCTTGCACTGACCCTGCCTGAATTGTTTGAGAGACAAGTTCAACAAGCTCCCGACAAAATTGCTATCACTTTGGGGCAAGATAGTTTGAGCTATGGTGCTCTGAATCGCGCCGCGAATCAATTTGCAAGGCAGCTTCAGAGCATCGGTGTCAAGCCTGGTGATTTAGTTGGTGTCTGCCTAGAACGGTCGCCGTCTTTAATCGTTGCCCTGCTTGGTATACAAAAACTTGCAGCGGCTTATGTTCCGATTGATCCTGAGTATCCGAGCGAGCGTGTCTCGTATATGATTTCGGATAGTCGAGCGAGCGTACTCATCGTCGACCCGCAAGACAAGCGTCACACAAGCGCGTTAAGTCAGAACTGCCAGTTACTGCCTCTTGAGCTTGAGGCACTACAGTCGTACTCAAGTCATAACCTTGCTGACCTGCAATCCCCTCTCAATCCCACCTACGTCATCTACACCTCAGGGTCGACCGGCAATCCGAAAGGCGTGCAGATTACCCAAGCTGATCTTGTCAATTTTCTGCTATCCGTAAAAGACAAGCCTGGTCTAGACCAAACAGACTCTTTACTCGCCGTCACCACCATTTCTTTTGATATCGCCGGGCTTGAGATTTACTTGCCGTTAATCACCGGTGCCACGATTGTGCTGCTAGAAAGAGAGCAAGCATCAGACGGCGCTAGCTTAATCAAGGTGATTAAAAACAGTGGTGCGACCGTCATGCAAGCGACGCCTATTACTTGGCGCCTGTTGTTAGAAGCCGGTTGGGACGGCAAAGGCTTGAGAAAAATACTTTGTGGCGGAGAGGCGTTTCCGGTCGACCTAGCCAATCAATTAATACACACCCCCGCACAGATCTGGAATCTGTACGGCCCGACCGAAACTACAATATGGTCAACTCGCTTTGCTCTGGGCTCCGATCGTGAGTACGACGTCAGCATTCCGATCGGCGAGCCCTTGAACAACACCACGCTTGTGCTTCAAGATAAATTTGGCAACTTACTGCCCTATGGCCTTGCCGGTGAACTTTTTATCGGTGGCAAAGGGTTGGCCAATGGCTACCTGAATCGCCCCGCTTTAACCGCAGAAAAATTTGTGCCCGATGGCTATAGCAGTGAGCCTGGTGCGAGGCTGTATGCCACGGGCGACCTTGCAAAGCACGACGATCGTGAAAACCTAGTTTGTCTGGGCCGGCTAGATCAACAAGTCAAGCTGCGTGGTTTCAGGATTGAGCTCGGCGAGATTGAAGCTGTTATCCAAAAGCACATTTCTGTCAAGCAAGCCGTTGTTCAGGTCTTTGAAATCTCAGCGAGCGATACGCGTCTAGCCGCTTTCGTCACGTTCGAGCGGCCCGCAGAGGCTTCGCTCCACACGTTAGAAAGCTGGCTACAGACTCAACTACCCGCATATATGGTGCCCACCGAGTGGGTTGTTCTTGAAGCGTTTCCGCTGACCCCAAACGGCAAGCTCGACAAAAAAGCGCTACCCAAGCCAGATCGACGCCAGCAACTTGACTATCAACCACCGAAGACCGAGACTGAACAGGTCCTAGAGCGAATGATGTCTGAAGTTCTTAACCTAGATCAAGTTAGCCGCGAGGACGACTTCTTTCACTTAGGGGGCCATTCATTGCTGGCGACGCGTTTAGTGACGCGCATCAAACAACACTATGACATTAATTTCCCGGCCTCGACTTTATTTGAGAAGCCAACCATCGCGCAACTCGGACAACATATTGACAACCTGCTCTGGAGTACTCATCAGCACGACAAGCAGCAACAACCCTTAAATGATGACGAAGAAGAATTTAAACTGTGATATCACTTGATCTTTTTCTGAACGAATTACGTGCGTTAAAAGTCACGCTGGCTGTTGATGGAGACCAGCTGAGCGTGCGTGCGCCCAAGGGCGTCATCACAAAAGAGCTTGGCTTAGCAATCACTGCACGCAAACAAGAGATTTTGCAGTACTTGAAACAGGCTAAAGGGCTGTCAACGCATTCAAGCAAAATTCAGAGAGCTGATCGCTCATTACCACCCGTTTTATCTTTTGGTCAAAAACGTCTTTGGTTTT
>CAMCII010000342.1 GCA_945874505.1 Bordetella parapertussis
GTGAATCCACGCCTGAAGACTTTTCAGCCAAGATCGACGTGCCTTTTGAGCATCCTGATGTTCGGGTAATGGTCGACTCGATGTTTTTAGACGGACTGCTTCATCCGCTCGCAGTTCAAGACTCCGCTGTCAAAATCCCTGATTGGGCCAAGGTAGGTATCGTCCAGGATCCACTGGCACTGCAAAATCTGGTTGCCGATGGCATCAAGGGCATTCTTCAGTCGCTGCCAAACCTGGAATCGTCCCATCGCGACTGGGCAAACACATCTCGCAGATTCGCTGAGGTGCTTGCGCGGTTTCATGCATTGGACACTGTTCGAGCTGAAGGACTGAAAGCAGCCATAGCAGAGCTGCAAGAAGCCATAGACGCGCGACTTCGGAACTGGGTCTCAAAACACTACGCTGATTTGCCGTCGCTGCCTGTCGTCAAAGGGCCGGTCATGGTGCACCATGTGCCTCGCTTTCTTTCTCTGCAACGCGGCCTTGGCGAAGCAAAGATTGCATTGTTGGTTTTTGATGGTCTTGCTGTCGATCAATGGGTCCAAATTCGTGAGGCTATGGCCAAAAGAGCGCCTACGCTCGGATTTGAAGAAAACACCTGCTTTGCCTGGCTCCCAACCCTGACCTCAGTTTCTAGACAGGCAATTTTCTCTGGCCTAAAACCAAGAGAGTTCGCCGAGACGATTGAGTCCACCTCTTCAGAGCCGAACCAATGGTCCCGATTTTGGCAAGACCAGGGTCTACGCGCCAATGAGGTGATGTACAGAAAAGGCATCAAACGAAGATACCAGTTGACCGAGCTGGGAACGGACCTTTCAGCTCCCTCAATTAAGGTCGCTGGCATTGTGATTGACATGGTTGATGAGATCGTCCACGGCGCTATGTTGGGCAAACGCGGTATTGCCACACAAATTGAAGGTTGGTGTGAAAGTGGCTTCGTCGATCAATTGTTTTCACTACTGCTCGACAAAGGCTTTCACGTTTATTTGACTGCGGACCACGGTAACGTCGAAGCGGTTGGTCAAGGACGGCCCAACCAAGGACTGGCCCCGGAAATACGAGGCGAGCGCGTTCGCACCTACCGCAGTGAGACGCTGGCCAATGAGTCGGCAGCAGCGAATTCGAATACCTACAGAATTGATTTGGCGGGACTGCCGTCGAACTTTATGCCCATCTTTGCAGCCGGACGAACCGCGTTCATGCAACAGGGAGAACCAGCAGTGGTCCACGGCGGCATTTCGATCGAAGAGTTGATCGTGCCGTTCGTTAAGGTGGTGAGGATTTAAATTGGAAACAAGAACTAGAAAATTTTTGATCGGGTTTGATCGATACGTTCAGCTGGACTGGTGCGCATCGACGCTTGAAGCGGCAGTAGAAAGCAAAACGACTGAGGACGTTAAAGATCAAATTTCAACAAAATTGACCGGTACTGAATCAAGAAGAAAAACGTTTGATATTTTGAAGCGCCTTTGGCTCCAGCCAATAGCCGGTTGCGAAGACTTTTCCAAAAGAGGAGTCGAACTCTATCGAAAAAACGGGGCTGGCGCAGTTTCGCCATTGAGCTGGGGCAGCGCGATGGTGACGTACCCTTTTTTCGGTAAGACTGCCGAAATTACAGGCCGACTTTTATCGATTCAGGGTGATTGTTCGATCAAAGAAGTTCAGCGCCGAATGGCCGAAATCTACGGTGATCGTGATGGCATAGCACGAGCTGTGTCCAGGGTGCTGCAATCCCAAGAGAGCTGGGGAATGATTGAGCGAGTGGAAAAAGGCAAACGCCTGGTACGCAAAGCACCCATGACCTTAAATGATGAGCAAGTTGTGATTTGGCTTGTCGAGGCTGTTATTCGATTCACCGGCAAAGCAGTGTCCTTGGCAAATCTGCAATCCATGCCAGTGCTGTACCCATTTGTGTTGGACCAACCTCTTGCCTACGCTGTCTCCTCCAGCAAAAAGCTAGAGCTCAGATCTGAAGGTGTAGGCGGCCAGTTCGTGGCCTTACGTGACTAGCCAAGCTCAAAACGCTCTGAACAACGAAATTTCATTCGGCTTGGTTCAAAGCCTGTTTTGCAGAAAGCTGCAAATTCACGATATAAACGAATTTTTATTCTTATATTGATCCAGTGATTATGGAAGCCGTATGACACGAATTACAGCAATTGAACTTGAAAACTTCCAATCGATTGAGCGGCGTACTCGTATTGATCTCAAGCCAATTACCTTACTATTTGGCCCCAACAGTGCGGGTAAAAGCGCCGTGTTTGACGCGTTGGAATTGCTTCGCACCCTTCTTGACCCAACGCTATTCAACGAAGCGAAGGCGACAGACATGGTTGACCGTTGGGCGCGACGCAAAGGCGGCGAGCCAGTGCGTGAAACATTTCTAGCAGTTGAGTTTCCATTTGAGTTTGAAGATGTTGATGAGTTATGGATTGAGGACGCCAATTGGTTGGGAAATTTGAACCGAACAGACATGGCTGAATTTCATTTAGATTACGAAAATGACGTCGTGCAAAACGGGCTAGCGGGCGCCACCGTTCGAATTGAATTAAAGCTGAAGGTTATTAACAATAAATATTCGACTCTTTGTAAATTTAGCGAATATCGTTGTCTGATTAAAGATAAACCTATTTTGACGCTTGCTAAGACAAACCCGCTGGAATGTGACTCCGAAAAATTAGCCCTTAGAAGTGGGGATGATGATGATTGGTGCCGATGGTTAAGCATTTACTGTAAGTTTGGCTTCATTAGTTCGTCATTAATGGTGGATTTACTTGACATGCCGGAAGAAGAAAAATGCGATTTGATATTGGTTGGAAGCGAATTTGAAGAGCGTGTGCAAACAGGCGTTATTTCCATGGGGCTTAGCCCTCTAACCATTAGTCCTGATCCACTTCTTGAGGAAATCGAATCACGGGATAGTTCGAGTCGAATATGCCGAAATGCCAGTAATATTCTATTTTACTTTGGCACGCTATTATTCAGAGATTTGCGGGCGCAACCAGGCATCGTTACATCTGACCGCCGTGCGCCAAGGCCAAATGAGGCGCTGGCGGTTGTAGATCTAGGCCTCGGTGGCTGGTGGTCTCGTCACACTTTTTCCCCCTCAAGCTCAGCATCTCTGCTGATGACAGGCCCTACTGGCTTAGACGAACATTTCCAAGGTCTGGCAGAGATAGCACACGCCGATCTGCTGGTACGTGCAGCCAGTGATGAATTTTGGGGCGATGGCGTTGCCGCCAAACTGGTAGAGCCAATTCGTGATGGGGCGCGAGCGTTTGAGAGAGTAAACCATCACCTTGAGAAAAATCTTTTTACAGAAAAGCTTTATAGACTTTCGTGCGCTTCTTCCCTCATGGTGCCAATCGATTTAACCGAGAATAATCCTTGGAGTTACTATGCACTTGCGCAACCCGCCACAGTTAGGCTGTTCCTGGAGGGCGGTGACGGACAGAAAGTTGAACTCCAGGATGTTGGAAGTGGAATCCCTTTCGTTCTTCCAATTCTCTATGTTGTGGCACGCCAAGGCTTTGTGAAGATACAGCAGCCAGAGTTGCATCTTCATCCAGCCCTTCAGTCCTCCTTGGGGGATGTATTTGTTGAGGAGTTTAACCGCAGCGGTGCAGGGCAGTTCCTCATTGAAACCCACAGCGAGCATATATTGTCACGTCTGCTTCGGCGTATTCGTGATACCGAAACAGATAAATGTCTGTCGTATGATATGAAGTTAACCGTTAAAGATGTCGCAGTCTATTATTTTGATCCCCAATTCGTGGGTGGAACTGTTGTTACGCAGGAACTGGTAACGCCTCTAGGAGGCATTTTTACCGATTGGGTTCCTAGATTCTTCTCAGACCGAAATACTGATCTTTCTGACGACTGATGAAACGCGAGAAATTTAGGTCATTCACGGCTCGCCAAAGGTGCGGATCCGATATAGAGCTGGTTGCTTCGCCGTGTCCGTTGTCATCTACTAGCAATCCGTTCAAATTTTGAGAGATCTACTTTCATTATCTAGCAGTTCAGAAATTTGCTAAAGACAATTCGCCCTTATTTGTCTGCAAAAATGCGGCTAAATCCATCTGAAAGCGCTGAGATGGTGTTTTTTGTTGCTCTCGAGCGGCGCGGCATTATGATCTATATAGAAACTTAGGATTTTCAGCAATGGAACACGGTTCATCTGATTGCGCTCAACTGGCAACTGCATGCGTGGTTCTCTCTAAAAGCCGCATAGTACAAGCCCTTGTTAAGAAAGAGCTTGGTGCTAAGAACTTTCCGACTGCACTTGCTTTGATGAAGGCGGGCAAGCTGGAAGGCAATATCGGTGACTCAGTTCATGACCTTTTGACTGACACAATTCATAACGAATCGACCCAAGTGTGGACGGGTTTCATCCACCACCCTCATGACAATTACTCATTGATGGTCAACGAGTATCACGGCGTTTACTGGG
>CAMCII010000343.1 GCA_945874505.1 Bordetella parapertussis
GGCGTGCAGACTTCGCCAAATAAACGCTCTGCTGAATCATAAAAATCGTTTTGCATAATCGTTACCTCAATCCTAAACCGCGTGCGATGATGCCACGCACAATCTCGCGCGTACCGCCTCGCAGTGAGAAGGTCGCGCCCATTTGCTCAAGGTAGCCCAAGGTCTGCAACAGATCTGGCGAAGCACTAAATTCGGGGTGCGTGCCCAACCAAGCCGCAATATTGCTAATCAATCTTTGCTCAAAATCAGTGCCAAAATCTTTGACCACTGAGGCGTCAATCGCAGGGCTCTCGCCGTCGACCAACTTTTGCGTGACCGCCAGCGACAACGCCCGTAAGGTTGCCATTTCAGCGACCATAGATCCGACTAAGGCACTGGTTTCGGCATCATGGATGGCTTGAGCGCGTAAAGCCTCGATCCAGCAATCTAACAGTGCGATGCTCGAATAAATGCGCTCGGGTCCGCTGCGCTCAAAGGCAAGCTCAGCATTGACCTGATCCCAGCCTTGGCCCTCGGTGCCGACCAAAGCGTCTGCACCAAGCTTGACGTTATCAAAAAACACTTCAGAGAAATGTGCATCGCCAGCCATGTCTGTAATGGGGCGCACGGTCACGCCTGGCAAACTCAAATCAATAATGACCTGAGAGAGCCCCTTTTGACGATCGGTAGTTTCTCCGGAGGTGCGAACCAAGGCGATCATGTAATGACAACCGTGTGCATTGGTTGTCCAGATTTTGCTGCCATTGAGCAGCCAACCGGCCTCGTTGCGCTGCGCACGGCTGCGGATACTGGCTAAGTCAGAGCCTGAACTGGGCTCGCTCATACCGATACAGAAAAAAGCTTCGCCACGGCAGATACGTGGAATATAAAACTGGCGTTGTTCCTCAGTGCCATAGCGCAGCAATAACGGGCCGCTTTGACGATCTGCAATCCAGTGAGAGGCAACTGGCGCACCTGACGCCAGTAACTCTTAAGACAGCACGAATCTTGAAAAAAAACCTTTTCCTGAGCCGCCATACTCTTTCGGAATCGTGAGCCCAAGCCAACCCTGCTTGGCCAGTTTCTTGCTGAAGTCATCGCTGGTGCCCATCCAAGAGCGCGCTTTAGCGTGCGAGGGCATGCCGACCAGTGCTTCATTTAAAAACTGTCTGATTTCACTGCGAAAGGCAGCCTCTTGGGCTGGAACCTGATTGAACTCAAGCGCGGTCAGCATAATAAGAAATAATCCTGAAAATCATGGGGTTGGGGCAAAGCAACACGATCGCGACATGCCCTATACTTGAACTCGACTATACCCCAGCTACAACAAAAAATAACTGTGTGCCCCTATTGTATTTGTTTGTTCGGCGCGCACAAAACCCACAGGAGATCTCATGAGCGATGCTCAATTGCTAGGCGCCGGTTACACGTGGCAAGAATTATCGGTTGGACAGCGCTTCAGAACGTTTCGACGCACGATCACCGAGACCGATATCATCAATTTCATCAGCGTCACGGGGATGCTCGAGACCATTTTTATTGATCGAACCTTTGCGCATGGTGCGATGAAAGGACGACCCGCACCGGGTGGACTGACCTACGGTTTGATCGAAGGCTTGCTCATGCAAGGCATGGTGCAAGGCACTGGCTTGGCCTTGCTTGAAGTTCACAAAAAAATGCTGCATCCTGTTGTCGCGGGTGACACAGTCTGGGCTGAAGTTGAAGTCACGGCAATTAAGCCAACGTCTAAGCTCAACCGCGCTGTGGTGACCTCGCGCATAGACGTTAAAAATCAAGACGGCGTTGATGTCATGACCTACACCGCGACGCGCATGTTAGCGGGCGAACGACACTAAAATCCAATATCGTGCTGCGCATCTTGCTTGGTGGGCAGCATATACAGTGTCAGGATGCTAGAGAGCCCGGCGATCAGCCAAAAAAAGAAGAAGCCAGCTGCATAAAGTACGTCGCGCTCTGCCCGAAAGTACCCGAAGATCGCGACATCAAGCGGGTCGATTAACGCAAACACGATCGCGCTTGCTACCCCTGCCATTAAAAATGACGGCCATAAGATCAACATCAACGATCGACGTTTCATGAGGATCCTTGTATCAACGGGGTTGTGATGAAGGCGTCTGTGTCGTAACTTTTTCGACGACCAAGCCTCGTTTGACCCCGCCATCAACAATCGACTGATCAGAAAAGCCTTGAAACGCCAGCACAATCGTGATTGCACAGCCCACGATCGCCACAGCAGGGCCCGCCATGAGCAGCCAAGGCCAACGTTGGCGCCACCAGGGTAACGTTGCTTCCAGAGCATTTTTTTCTTGTACGTTCATCTTTTGGAATCCTGTTTTGAATAAAGTTTTTATTGAGGCATGATAAAACTTGACGCCTCTCGTACAGTCAGTGAAACGTGGCCATCAGGTGCGCTTGAGGTTGTGACGAAATGAATTGGATAAGACCCAGGCTTGGCTGCCTCGCGCGGGGCTCGCAGCACCACGGCCAAGACTCGGTTCGAGGTCGCTGCGATCTCGACCTGCTGCACCTCAAGCACTGAATCATTTTTATGGTTCGCTTCAGGCTTGATCCGAGGCACAACCACGGAAGGGTCGGCAAACTTCACGCTTAAACCTGGCAAGCCTTCAGCTCGTATCGACAAGACAAGGCTATGCTCAGACGCGTTCATCATCTGTAAGCGATAGACGTTTTCAATCATCCCATCAGCCACTTCGCGCCCTAACATGCCACGATCACGAATCACGTCTACCCGTAACGTTGTACGCGTGGCTAAGGCGGTCACAAAAATGGACACTAGTACGAGCATGAGGACGCTGTAAATGAGCACTCGCGGTCGAAACAAATGCCGACGCACTTGTTGTACAGAGAGCTTTTCTAACATCCCGCGCTCTGACGTATAGCGAATCAAACCTGTTGGATACGCGACTTTTTCCATGACTTGGTTGCAGGCATCTACACAAGCGCCACAACCAATACACATATATTGCAAACCTTGGCGAATATCGATGCCGGTCGGACAGACTTGCACGCAAATGCTGCAATCGACGCAATCACCCAAGCCTTGCGCATAGTGATCAACTTTGCGTGAACGCGCACCGCGCGGCTCGCCTCGGGCCGTATCGTAGGTCACCACCAAGGTATCAGGGTCAACCATCACGCTTTGAAAACGTGCATACGGGCACATGTACTTGCAGACTTGCTCGCGTAAAAAGCCAGCATTGCCCCACGTTGCAAAGCTATAAAACAAAAACCAAAACCACTGCCACGGCCCAAAGGTAAAGCTAATCAACGCCTGACCAAGCTCGCGGATTGGCGCAAAATAACCGATAAACGTAAAGCCAGTCAGCCCTGCGACGACCAGCCAAAGCGCGTGCTTGCTGGCCTTGAGCCGCAGTTTGCGCAACGACCAAGGTGCCTCATCTAGGCGAATGCGCGCCACCCGATCGCCTTCGGTGTGACGCTCGATCCACATAAAGATTTCGGTATAGACGGTTTGCGGGCACGCATAGCCACAAAAAAGACGACCGGCAATCGCCGTAAATAAAAACAGCCCAAGTGCCGAGATCAGCAACAAGAGTGTCAAGTAAATGACGTCTTGCGGCCACAACACCATGCCAAAGATATAAAACTTACGCGCACCAAGATCAAACAACACCGCCTGACGACCATTCCAGGTGAGCCAAGGGACTGAATAAAAGATCAATTGGGTGAGACCAACAAACAGCAAACGCCAGCGGGCAAACATTCCCGTGACTGAACGCATATATATTTTTTTTCTAACGTCTTGGATCGCCTGTTCGACAGCATGTGAGCCGTCGGCCGCTGGCTTGGCGCCTAGCGGACGCCAAGCAGGAGCAGAATCTGAAGCAGAAGCAAGGCCAGCAGAGAGAGCTGCATTTGCAGTTACATTTGCATTTGCAGTTGCATTTGCAGTTGCATTTGCAGTTGCATTTGCATTTGCAGATACAACTGCAGGTACGGGTGAATCAGGCGACATTCAATCCACTCACTTTGCCCGGGCGCTTGTCACGGTTGCAGACGTGACATCCACGCCTTTTGACAAACCCCAAACCCAGGCAGAAACTAAGCGAATCTGCTCAGAGGTTAAGGTCTGCTCTTGAGCGGGCATGCGATTATTACGACCGTTCAAAATACTATGCACGATGGCGGCCTCTGAGCTGCCGTAGAGCCAAACGTCGTCGGTCAAATTCGGCGCACCCAAGGCCTTATTACCTTTGCCCTCGGGGCCATGGCAAGCCGCGCACGTGTTCATATACTCTGGCTTACCACGCACGACTCGAATCTGATCATGCGCCAAACCAGACAGTGACCGGACATACTGCGCAATATCCCCAGCAGTCCGTGCATCGATCGCAGCACCCAACGCTGGCATGACGCCATTTCGGCCTTGGGTAATGGTTGCCAGCAACACGTCAGGCTGGCGAC
>CAMCII010000344.1 GCA_945874505.1 Bordetella parapertussis
TAAAAGCACCCATCACAGATTGGTCAGGTGCGAGCCAAGACATCAAAAAGCTGCGTCTCGAGATCTATTCGTTGCTCAAGCAGGCCGACTACGATTATCAGCGTATTCAATACAACACGGTCGTGTCGGCATGCATGAAAATGCTCAACGCCATCGACGATGCCAGCTTGGGCGACTCGAGCTTTGCGAGCGCAGCGACCGCTGAGACTCTGGGTGTGCTGCTACGCGTACTCTACCCGGTCGTGCCACACATCACCTGGAGCCTTTGGTCTGAGCTCGGGTATGCTTCGATATACGGCGATTTGCTTGACGCGGCGTGGCCCTCGGTCGATGAAAGCGCCTTAGTCACGGATCAACTTGAGCTGGTGTTACAGGTCAATGGCAAACTTCGGGGTAGCCTGACCGTTGCACGCGAGGCAACCAAAGAGGCCATTGAGCAGCTCGCAGCAGCCCACGAGGCTGTCGTGCGCAATCTTGAAGGTCGAACCCCGAAGCGGATCATCGTGGTACCCGGTAAGCTGGTCAACGTGGTCGGATAACAGGATAATAGCGAGATGAACAGCCTGACAGTCAGCACGATCGCCCTCAAGGCCACGCCACTGCCCCTCGCAGTGTGCACGCGCTTGTTGCACGGGCGTACCTGGCTGTTGTCACTCTTGGCAATCATCGCCTGTCTGGCTTTGAGCGGTTGTGGCTTCAGAATGCAGGGCGAAGCGCCAATGCCCTTTAGTTCGCTATCGATCAATATCCCACAAAACTCGCAATTTGGTGCTGACCTGCGTCGCGCCATCCGCGCGACTTCTCCAAACACCAAGCTCATCGAGCCACGCGACATGATCGTCAAAGCCGGCGATTTTGACGAAAGCGAAGACTCAGACGACAAGGCCACGATTGATCGTATCAAGGCCGCCAAAGTGCGTAAGCTGGCTCAGGCACGCCTCGAACAACTCAGCGAACAAAAAGGTACGCGTATCGTTTCGATTAACGCGCAAGGTAAACCTGAAGAGTTTGAACTCTCACTGAAGTTGACCTTTCGTTTAGTCACTGCAAAAGATCAGGTGATCTTACCCGACACAACGCTCTCTGCCATCCGCAGCATGCCCTTCGATGATCGCGTCGTACAAGCAAAAGAAGGTGAGGCCGCCACGTTATTCAAAGATATGCAGCGCAGTATGGTGGCGCGTATTCTGCGTCGTATTACCGCCCCAGATATTACGCAACGCTGGGACACTCTGGCCAAGTTAACACCCGAAGACGAGGAAGAAGAAGAGACCGTTGCTCGCGTCACCGCGCCCACTACAGCGATTCCACCCATGTGGCAAAACCCCTCGCTGACGCCCGCTCCTGTGACCGTCAGCCCCGAGTAACGACTAGCCTCGATGAGCGCCGACCGCCTGCTAGAAACGCTCGCGCGCCCCGGCGCGCAACTGTCGGCGCTGTACGTCGTGATGGGCGACGACCCCTTACTCACAATCGAAGCAGCCGATGGGTTGCGCGTGATCGCAAAGGCAGCTGGATATTTCGACAGAATCTCATTTTTGCTGGATGCACGCAGTGACTGGAGTGCGCTTGGGGTGTCAGCGCAAAGCGGCTCGCTGTTTGGTGACAAACAACTAGTTGAAATCTCACTGCCAACCGGCAAACCTGGCAAACAAGGCGCCGATGCGCTGATCAGTTTGGCCACTCGAAGCAAAGGGATCAGCAATGGCGATGTCTTGACCATCGTGTCGTTACCTCGCCTGGATAAAGCGTCACGAGACAGCAAGTGGGCGAGTGCGCTCTTTGCCGCAGGTACGATGCTTGATCTGGCCAATATCGAACGTGCGCAATTACCTGAGTGGATTGAACAGCGGCTGGCTCGTCAAAAGCAACGAGCCGAACCCGCCACACTTCAGTGGCTAGCCGACAAGGTTGAAGGAAACTTACTTGCAGCACATCAAGAAATCTTAAAACTTGGTTTGCTCTTTGACGAAGGTCTGTTGCCTGCCGACGCCGTTGAACAAGCGGTCATGAACGTCGCACGCTACAACGTCTATGGGCTACGCGATGCCATGCTGGCAGGCGATGTGCCGCGGCTCGTGCGTATGATGGGTGGTTTAAAAGCCGAGGGTGAAGCACTACCCTTGGTGTTATGGGCAATTGGTGAAGAAATCAGAACGCTTGCGCGCGTGTCTCAAGCACGGGCAGCAGGACAAGACTTGACCTCCGTGCTACGCTCACAGCGTATGTTTGGCGCTCGCGAGAGTTTGGCACGACAAGCTTTATCCAGGGTTGCCCCACGCAACTGGCCCGCGGCTGTTCAACATGCGCACGAAGTCGATCGGCTGATTAAAGGTTTGCAAGTTGCCGGGCGCCTGCACGACCCGTGGGAAGAAATGACCCGACTCGCGATGCGGGTTGCAGCAGCAGGAGCGCGTGCCTGACACTCATGGCTTTTGTCGCGTCGAGTTTTGTCACGTCTTCTGTCTTCTGTTACGTCCGTTGTCACTTCATTGCCCAGTTCAGATAGCTTATATATTCATGACCACTTTACAAGACACCATGCAGCAAATCGGACGCCAGGCTCGAGACGCCTCGCGTGTGATGATGCGCGCAAGCGGAGCGCAAAAAGCCCAAGCTCTATTCGCCATGGCCGACGCCTTGTCGGCCCAACGACCCGCGCTGCAGAGGGCAAACGCCAGCGATGTTGACGCTGCTCGCGCGAGCCAACTTGAGCCAGCACTCCTTGACCGACTCACGCTGTCTGAGCGCTCGATTGATGTGATGATCGAAGGCCTGCGACAAATCGCGGCGATGCCGGATCCGATTGGTGGCTTGAGCGCAACAAGCGTTCGCCCTAACGGCATGCAGGTGGCCCAAATGCGTGTGCCGCTTGGTGTGATTGGCATTATTTATGAATCACGCCCTAATGTCACAATCGATGCCGCTGCCTTATGTTTAAAGTCTGGCAATGCCTGTATTTTGCGCGGCGGCAGTGAGGTCTTGCAATCTAATCTGGCATTGGCCAAAATTGTTGAACAAGGTTTAGTCGCCGCCGGATTGCCTAAGCATGCTGTCCAAGTGATTGAGACGTCTGATCGGGCTGTAGTCGGTGAACTCATCACCATGACCGAGCACATTGATGTGATTATTCCGCGCGGCGGAAAAAGCCTGATAAAACGGCTGGCTGCTGAAGCACGTGTGCCGATGATTAAGCATCTGGATGGTAACTGCCACGTGTATATTGACGCGCAAGCTGATTTGAAACAAGCCGGTGACATTGCGTTTAATGCCAAGACCTATCGCTATGGCGTGTGCGGTGCCATGGAAACCCTCTTGGTACACAAAGATGTCGCAGCAGCCTGCTTGCCAGCGTTAGCCCAACGCCTGCTTGCGCATGGCGTCGAGTTGCGTGGCTGCGCGCAAACACAAAGGCTCGTCTCACAGGCAACCCTAGCTACCGATGAAGACTGGGCGACTGAATACTTAGGCCCAATCTTAGCGATTCGAATTGTTGCTTCGATTCAAGAGGCGATCGCGCACATCGAGCGCTGGGGTTCAGGTCACACCGACTCAATCGTGACGCAACAGATTGCCGCCGCGCAACAGTTTCAGCGCGAAGTTGATTCGAGTTCGGTCTATGTCAACCTGCCCACTTGCTTTGCCGATGGTTTTGAATATGGCTTAGGTGCCGAGATTGGCATTTCAACCAACCGCCTCCATGCCCGCGGGCCTGTCGGCCTTGAAGGCTTGACCACCTTAAAATGGGTACTGCAGGGCAATGGGCAACTTCGTGGATAGCGACTAATGCTTTGGATTAAAACGTTTCATATTGTATTGATTGCCTCGTGGTTCGCGGGGCTGTTTTACCTGCCGCGAATTTTTGTCAATTTGGCGCAACAAACAGACCCGGCCGTACAAAAGGTGCTGCTTGGTATGGCACGCAGGCTGTATCGTTTCACGAATATTTTGGCGATCCCCGCAGTGCTGTTGGGTCTTTGGCTCTATGTGCAATATGGTATTGGCCGCGGGCCAGGCAATGGGTGGATGCACGCAAAGCTGGCACTTATTGTCTTGGTCATTGGGTATCAGCATAGCTGTGGTGTGATGTTGCGCAAATTCGAACAAGGTACCAATCGCCGTTCACATATTTTTTATCGCTGGTTCAACGAAGTACCTGTGTTGATGCTGGTTGCAATAACGGCCTTAGTCGTTATCAAGCCTTTTTGATGGGACACCATGTCTGAGCAGGATCCAGAACGTAAAACACTCACTCTCAAAACGCGCGCGGTCAAACCTCGTCCTGCTGCCGGAGGCGACCAAACACGAGCCCGGATCGGTGCACGTGCGCGTCAAGTGGCTCAGTTAAAGATTGCAAAAGAAAAATTGTCGCGCTTACAAGCCGCAGGCAGTGAACATCTGACCACAAAGCCCCCACAAGAAGGCAAACC
>CAMCII010000345.1 GCA_945874505.1 Bordetella parapertussis
CCAGAATTTGCTGAAACGATTTTTAAACAAATCGAAGGTTTCGGTGAGTATGGGTTTCCTGAAAGTCATGCTGCGAGTTTTGCCTTACTCGCCTACGTGAGTGCGTGGCTCAAATGTCACGAGCCCGAAGCCTTTTTAACTTCGCTACTAAACTCACAACCGATGGGGTTTTATGCGGCCTCGCAGTTAATACAAGATGCACGTCGTCATGGCGTGCATCTTTTGCCCATCGATGTTCAAACAAGCGAGTGGGAGTGCACGCTTGAAATGGTGGTTGCTGAGTCCAAACTATCCTCTGGCGTGCCGACTGACGTACCTAAGCCTGTGCTTGGTGAACCTAAGCGTGTGCTTGGTGAATCTAAGCATGTGCTTGGTGAACCTAAACATGTGCTTGGTGAACCTAAGCGTGTGCTTGGTGAACCTAAACATGTGTCTGATGTTCAAACCTCGCCGCGTCTACGACCGGCAGTGCGTTTAGGCCTGAACCAAATCCTTGGCTTGCCTGCCGCTGCTGCGCAAGCTTTGCTTGACGCGCGCCAAGCGGGGCCGTTTCTTGATACACAAGATCTTGGCCGTCGTGCCGATCTCAATCAGGCTGTTTTGCATCAACTTGCCTTAGCCGGCGCTTTGTATACGTTAAGCGGACATCGTCGCCAAGCGGCCTGGCATGCCGCAGCGAGTGTGGCGACTAAAGGCCTGTTGCGTGAGGCCGAACCAAGCGAAGACGAGCAACCTTTGCTTTTGCCTCCCACCGAGGCGCACGATCTTGTAACAGATTATCAACGCTTGGGCTTCACCCTCGGGCGCCATCCGTTAGCCTTGCTACGTCAAACACTCACTCGCTTGCGTTTTGCGCAGGCGACCACGTTGGCCCAATTTCCACAAGGGCGCCTGGCACGCGCCTGTGGTTTGGTGACCATGCGCCAGCGTCCGCAAACAGCCAAAGGCGTGATTTTTATTACGCTTGAAGACGAAACTGGCTCGGTCAACTTAATCGTGCGTGCTGAACTGGCGGTACGCCAACGCCGTGAACTGTTACAGGCACAGCTCTTGGCAGCCATCGGCACCTGGCAAAACTTACAGGGCACGCAACACTTGCTGGTGGGGCGCTTCGAGGATCACTCACACCTGCTGGCAACAATTGGGGCCGAGCAGGCTTTATAATGAAAGTTATTCTTTCTTCACGACCGAGCCCATCATGTCAGACCTCAAACTTCGAATCGCAGAATCAGTCAAAGACGCCATGCGCGCAAAAGCGAGTGAGCGTTTAGGGACTCTGCGGTTTTTACAGGCTGCTATCAAACAAAAAGAAATCGACGAGCGCAAAGACGTCACCGATGCAGACGTCACTGCAATTATTGAAAAGCAAATCAAGCAGCGCCGCGAATCTATCGCAGCCTATGAGCAAGCGGGTCGCACCGAAACCGCTGCACAAGAAACTGCCGAAATGGTTGTGCTCAAAGAGTTTTTGCCGCAAGCCGCAACCGAGGCTGAAGTCAATGCCGCGATTGACGCCGCTCTTGCCCAAGTGCAAACACAAGGCATCACAGGTAACCCTGCAATGGGTAAAGTCATGGCAATCTTAAAGCCAGCGCTCGCCGGCCGTGCCGATATGTCAGCCTTGTCTGCGCTGGTGAAAGCTAAGCTGGGTTGACGTCCAGCTAAGCTGGGGTAAAGCGTTGCGAGGCAAATCAGCAAGGGGCTAGCGAATACTCAAGCTACCTTCGCTGGCTGCTTAACCTTTAGTACTTTAAAAGATGCTGACGCTTTGGCAATCAACTTGCCTTCAGTGTCTAGCACTTCACCTTCACAAAACGCAATCGACGACCCCCGTCGCAAACAGCGCGCCTGAATCGTTAAATCAGTCACTGCCGGTTCAAAACAGCTGACCGTAATATCGATTGTTGCCATCCCCAAGCCCAGCGGATCTACCGAACGACCCGCAGCACTCAGCGTGAAGTCAAGCAAGCTCATCAACGCACCACCGTGGATCGCCTGGCGACTATTGAGTAAGTCGTCACGAATTTTTAAACGAGTCACCGCACGATCGTCCGCGCACATGACAGGCTCAACGCCTAAAAATTTCAAATAAGGGATATCAAGACCGAAGTAAGTAGAGGGTTCAAACATTTCAGACACAGTCAGCTATATCAAGTTAGAAAAAGTTAGCAAAATAGACACTCAGCCCAATCAAACAATACTCAAGCACCGTGTTTGTTTCACAATTGTGGTCGTTACAAAAACGCTTGGTCATCTTACGAAACGCTTGCTCAGCTTACGAAGCGCTTAGTCATCTTACGAATCACTTAGTCATCTTACGAATCGCTTCGTCAACTTACGAATCACTTAGTCATCTTACAAAACGCTTGCTGGTGTCGAGCAAGCGCTTAGCCTTTCGAAGAATAAAACCATTATTTTTTTGTAACAGGCCTGGCGCTAGGCATATAGTCGGTGCAGGTCGACACACCAAATTGCAACGCAGCGCGCATGGCAGCAAGCGCGGGGGTATCCCAGATATTGAGGCCAGCGACCATGGCGGTGATTTCAGAGTTTTGGTCGTCGAGAGCTCGAATATCGACCTGGCCGTAGCGACTGCCGCCCAAGCCCCCTGTCACCGCCACTTGGGCTGTGCGCGTCGCCGTATCAAGTTGCCCTTTAATCGGAAACTCGCCGTCGTTACCCCAGCATTGCAGCGCTTGCAGCGTTGCAAGCTTGTAGACTTCTTGATAAGACCGCGGCAGCGTAAAGGTTTCTTTAGGAGAACTGCTTGAATTGATGCCGATGCAGCCTGCTGTCAGCACGGGCATCGCCACCGCAAGCCATTTAAAATGATTCAACATTGCTACCTCAAAGAGTCCGCTGCCAAGGCGGTTATTTTAGCGTTAATGTGAGCTTGAGCCTGCCAGACGGCCAGACACACCCTTAAAGATTCTGAGACTGACCCCGCCATAGTCACTTTTTCATGCTTCGCCACCCCTATCGAGGTCACCTCAGCCAATGCCTAACCAACGACCCACCGCCCCTTCTTTTGCCACCCATCCCGCCTGGGGCGCCACAGCAGCCCTGCTTGGCCTAACGGCCGTTGCGCTTGGCGCGATCGCCTCGCACGCCGTGGCTGAGGCCCAGGCCGCACAAGCCCTTGAACGCGCCTCGATATATCAACTGATTCACGCCCTCGCCTTACTATATGCCACAGGCCTACCAGGTAAGGCGGCCTTGCTCGCTCGCAGCTTGATGCTCGCCGGCATTGTCCTGTTTTGTGGCTCAATCGAGCTGAAATACCTGTTTTCGCTGACCCAGGCGACAGTTGTGGCACCGACCGGTGGGGTGGCGCTCATGCTTGGGTGGCTGATGTTGGGCGTTTCAGCCCTCACTCGTAGAGCCTCAAAAAGTTGACCTGCCCGCCCCAAACACCACACTCAAGCGCAAAAAGTTCAAGCACCGACCCCGCACACCACACTCAAGCGCCAAAAGTTCAGGCGCCACCCCCCCGCGCGCTACACGCAAGCTCGCATCAGTGGTAAAAAGCTAGTTGGTGTGTGCCTCACTCAGCACTATTTTTTTGACTCTTGATAAATACAACGACCCATGACCATACGAGACAAAGCTTATATCGTTGGTGCCTACGAGCACCCTACTCGCAAAGCACCCGATAAATCGGTTGCTCAAATCCATGCCGAGTCTGCCAAGGGCGCACTGGCCGATGCCGGTCTGTCGCTGAGCGACATTGACGGCTACTACTGCGCAGGCGACGCCCCGGGCTTAGGCATGCTGAACATGGCGGATTACATGGGGCTCACCAACTTGCGCCATGTCGATTCAACCGAAACCGGCGGCTGTTCATACCTGATCCACGTATCACATGCTGCGCAGGCAATTGCTGCCGGCAAATGCAAAATTGCACTGATCACACTGGCTGGTCGTCCACGCTCGGCCGGTTCTTCTGGTATGCAAGCGCGCAGTTGGGGCGTTGACATCCCTGACGTACCGTTCGAAGCGCCTTTTGGCCCTGTGACCGTCAACAGCTATGCCATGGTTGCAGCGCGCCACATGTACGAATATGGCACGACAGCAGAACAATTGGCCTGGATTAAAGTGGCTGCTTCGCACCACGCACAACATAATCCACACGCCATGCTGCGCGATGTGGTGACGGTTGAAGACGTGGTCAATTCGCCACTGGTCTCGACCCCACTGCACCGCCTCGATTGCTGCGTGGTCAGCGATGGTGGTGGCGCACTGATCGTCGCACATCCTGATATCGCCAAATCACTCAAGCGCCCACTCGTTAAAGTGCGCGGTGCGGGTGAGGCCATTAAAGGTCAGTTGGGCGGCCATGTTGACCTCACCTACTCGGGTGCACGCCGCTCGGGCGCAGCCGCTTTTGAAGAGGCTGGCAGTACTCCCCAAGATATTAAATACGCC